>JAJRYU010000751.1 GCA_024275615.1 Planctomycetota bacterium | reverse complement strand
GAGAGACACCGACGCTTTGCAAGGATTCAAACAGGAACTCGCTTCACTTCAAGCTAAAGAGTGGCTTAGTAGCGTATTGGTCGAAGTATTTCTTCACATTCGTCGTCTACGGAAGTTGAAGCGAGTCAATCGTTGTCTAACAGGCGTACGGACCCACACCATCACAGCCAAAAGCACTTCTCTGGCCCAGGAGTTTGTTACTGACCGAATCCGTCTCGCGTTCCTGAGAGAGATTAGTAGGATGAATCTACGCGGAACCGAAGTGGAGATGAATCAGGATCGAGGTAGGAGCGGCTCCACTTTGTTTCGCATTCAGCTAGTGGGGGCTTCGGGAGCCAAGATTGGTAGTGTGCTTTCCGAAGGCGAGAGCCGGGCGATTGGACTGGCCGCTTTTCTCAGTGAATTGACGACTTGTCAGGCGGCCTCGGCCCTTGTGTTCGACGACCCGGTAACTTCGCTCGATCACCTCTGGCGAGGAGAGTTCGCCAGGCGATTGGTCGAAGAGGCGGCCAATCGACAGGTCATCGTTTTCACGCATGACCTGGTATTCATGCACGATTTGCTGGATTGCAGTCAGAGTAAGCAAGTTGCGTACAAATCGAAAATGATCTTCAAGGGAACGGAAGGCGTTGGCATTGTCTCGGACGATTTGCCGTGGAAGAAACTCAAACTGGGTCCAAGGAAGGAGGCGCTTGATTCTGACGCTGCTAAAGCTAAGAGACTCTACGACGCCAAAGATTTTCCTACTTATGAGAAGGACGTTACTGCTTGGTTTGCTTTGCTACGAAACTCGTGCGAGCGGGTTATCGAACAGGTCTTTCTCAATAATACGATAACACGTTACCAGGACTACATTCATGTGAAATCTTTGAGAAAGGCAAGCGTTCTAGAACTCGATCATTGCGACCGATTGCATGACATCTTCCATGAATGCAGTTCCATCATCGAGGCTCACGACTTATCTACGGGACGAAACGGCAGTGCCCCATCTCCCCAACGTCTTTTTGATATCTTGAAAGAATTCGGCGACTTGGTTGATGAAGTGAAAAATCTCCAGAAGGGAGTATGAAGGGCGAATTGCCTTATGGACAGTCAAACGCACCGGTGAGAAGGCCGAGTGGTGCCAACGTCCTGACTGAGTTGCCGAAGGATTGATCGGTGTCATTCGAGTTTGCAAGATGCGATCGTTGCCAGGCTTCTCAGTCCTTACAAACGCATTGAGGAAGTCTCCGAAAATCTTCTCCCGCGTGTCTTGCCATTTCTCGTTCTGGTCCAACTCATCGTCTCTTCGGCGGCGTAGCGAAGGCCTATTTCAGGTTTCTTTACCCATTGCTCCGGCACCGGTAGTCGAGTGTCGTCGAGTTGGTTCTTGAATGTGGCCAAAAGAAGTAGGGATCCAATTTGGTAGGACGTTAATCGTCGCCTAATCCTGCCACCCGGCGAAACGCCCCGTCAAATGTCGAAAATAATTTCCCTGTCGCAAGCTCGGGGAAATTTTTTGTCGATCCCTGCGGGCAGACATTGGACGGCCCGGTTCTTGGGTAGCGATCGGATGGCATCGTTAACTCCAACCAAAGGAACCCAACTATGACCACTCCAACGAAGAACCAACCCGTCGAAACTCTCCGTGACGGCAGCCTCAAAATCTCTATCTGGAGAAACCAATCTGCCAAGGGAATTCGCTACAGCACGGGCGAAGTGATCCGAAGCTACAAGGACCAGAACGAGAAATGGCAAGACACGAGGTACTTGTCGAACGGAGAAATCCTCAAAGCGGCAAGGCTCTTGAACCTGGCTTACGATCGCATCTTGCAAATGCGTACTGCCGACAAAGTCTACGACCAACCAGAAGGGCAGGCGTAATGCCTCTCTTCACTCACCAGTGCGGTGGCCGCTTGCAACGCGGCGGTCATCGCACCCTTTTAATCTTCAGCAACAAGGAGGTTGCACTATGACTCAAACCATCGACATCCACGAATCTCTTAGGAAACGGAGGCAAATTGCCATCGTATGGAGCATTGAAGACGTTCAAGAAATGAGGCCTGATCTCGATGAGGATCAATCCTGGATCGTTCTTCAAAGCTGCAAAGACAGCCATGATGCTACGGAAGGCATTTGTTGGGACACTCTGTCAGTCCATGCCGACGGGTGGGGTGACGATCTTCGTCCCACCAGTGGTCTTTTAAGAAGTGCAAGCTGTTCTCAATGCGCCAGTGTTGGCAGACATAGCGCAAGAGATCGGCTGGAGTTACCTTCTCGGGATCAAGACTGCACACGTAATAGCGAGTATCGTGCAGCACGATTTCACCATCGTCAGTACGCAATTCACGATCGACACGCAGACCAATTTGGCAACCTGGT
>JAJRYU010000750.1 GCA_024275615.1 Planctomycetota bacterium | reverse complement strand
GTCGTTTTGGATCACGGGACTCTTAAACCTCCCTTGCCAGACGTGACCACCGGAGCCGTGGTGGCGATGATAACGCTGGGTGTGCGACACGGTAAGGCTTTGCATGATGCGGCTGATGGTCGAATCGCCAGTAGGCCGCAGGAGCAGATGAAAGTGATTGCTCATCAGACAGTAACCGAACAACTGAAAGGGCTTACGCTCTTTCAAATCGCTGAGGGCCTTCAGGAAAGCTTGGAAATCAGCCTCCTTCAAGAAAACATCTTGGCGGTTGTTGCCACGATTCAGTACGTGATAGATGAGGCCTTGATCAATGGCTCGCAGCGGACGGGGCATGGGCGTATCATAGGAGTGCTATGGTAGTCCGTCAAGGAAAATAGTTCTGACCCCTTTTTTGCCTTTTCCCCGGGGATTCTCGGATAAGGATTCGTCCCATAGGGACAAGACTCTGCGTGAGAAAGTTTGCATTTGGTTCGCCCCACCATTATAATCAATGCGATTCTCGCCAGCCAATTCATGACAATAGGAGGTTGCTAATGTTCCGAACAATGAAATCTATGTTACTCCTTGCCCTTTGCCTATCGTTGACCACGCGTTCGGCTATGGCTGGCACTGTTGCCTTTGACAAATCAGCCGGTGGTGTGAATGACGACGTATTTCGTTTCGATACTAGCGGAAATCCTCTCTCTTCGTTCGACCCGGTCGGTATTGGAGTTGTCATCGATGTGGACTTCGATTCTACCACCGGGAACCTCTACGGAGTTAACATTGATACAGACAACAACGAGAATACCTTTTTCCTGGCAACCTGGGCTCAAGACGGGACTTTGCTGTCAAACACCTCTCTTGGTGTAGCCAGCGGCCCCGATAATAGTGCCTCCGGAGCTACTATTTCCGTGAACACCATAATTCCAGAGCCTTCCTCCCTTATTCTCCCAATTGTCTTCAGTGGGACGTGTCTTCTTAGGCGGGTAAGAACCTAATGCATTCAAATTGATTTCGCTGTAGACGCACTTGGAGGATGTCGATGTGGAAAACAACGCGATTTACTATCTTCGCAACATGCCCCACTCAGGGCCACAGATTCAAAAAGGGGTCAGAACGGCTCTGTAGAAAACATCCCTGGAATAAGAGGATCATAATGTTGTGCGTCAGCGCCATCAATCGTAAATCTCGACATTGACTGTGGTAGGTGTTGCCGTGAACGTGCGATCCTTGCCGCCGTTTGATCATCGACATCACGGTCTCGACTTGGGCTCGTTGGCGATAGGCGTCGGCGTTGAACCGCACTTGCATGAGCCGGCGATAACGCCCACGGGCTGGTTTGGTCGTAGGTCGACCAAGCTTGGCGGGAATGACTGAGCGGATCGTATGTTCATCACGCGCAAACGCATGATTGGATTCTGAATCGTACTCCGCGTCGGCGAGGATCGAGGTAAGACGAACCCGAGTCAGCGCATCGTCGAGTAGCGATTTGAACTCGGCAACATCTGGCTTGGGTTCACGACGCGCATCAAACGCCAAAATAAAATGCGACTCGACATCGCAGATCACGGCCAACTTGGGAAATCGGTGGTAAACCATGGTTTTCCAAGGCCCAGAGACCTTGGCGCGACGACGCACAAAGTAACCGCTTGCCGCAGTGCATTC
>JAJRYU010000749.1 GCA_024275615.1 Planctomycetota bacterium | reverse complement strand
GCAAATCCATTCGGTTCCGGAAACAAGTTCTTGTTGGCCCAGGAAGGTGGCTCAATCAACATCCATGGTGCACCACGCGTTAGCTGGACCAAACTCGGTGCGATTGCCGACAACGGCCATACGACAATCACCTTGGCTGATGCCGTGGATTGGGAGGTTGGCGACGAATTCGTCATCGCCGGTTCGAATCACCAGAGTTCTTTTGTAGGCCCCTATGTCGACTACGCAGAACACAAGAAGATCTCTGCCATCAGTGTTGATGGCCGGACGATTACACTGGATACAGCTGCCTTCGGGGCCATTGTTAACCGCCATTTCGGCGACACCGCCCCTGTTACCTATACGAGCCCGCCGGTATTGCCAAATCATCCCAATGGC
Organism: Planctomycetota bacterium; assembly: GCA_024275615.1. Taxonomy (GTDB): domain Bacteria; phylum Planctomycetota; family DRQF01; genus S139-23. The sequence goes on along the minus strand of JAJRYU010000749.1, from coordinate 5,358 downwards.
CAATCGTGGAACTATGATCAGCGAGCAGAAGTTGGTCTCTTGACACGTAACATCAAGATCCAAGGCGATGTGGCTTCTGAGGCCGCCAAGTTCGGCGGCCATGTCATTGTTCAACGGGGATCAGGAACGGTTAATTCCGGTAGTGCTCATATCTCTGGAGTTGAGCTGTTCCGCATGGGACAAAAGCAAATCCTCGGGCGCTATCCCATGCACTGGGATGTGATGCTCGGCGACGCAGCGGGTCAATTTTTCGAGAACTCAAGTATCCATCGCAGCTACAACCGAGCTGTGACGATTCACGCGACCGATTCCGTCCGGGTCGAGAACAATGTTGTTTATGACACCGTCGGCCATGCCATATTTTTTGAAGACGGGTCGGAAGAGGGCAACATGATCATTGGCAACTTGGTCATGTCAACCGTCAAACCACTGCCCGGCGACGAAATGTTGCCGAGCGACAATGAGTTCGACGAAATACAGAACCGCACTCCGGCGAGTTTTTGGATCACCAACCCAAACAATGAGATCAGAGACAACGTTGCTGCTGGCACCCAGGGCACTGGTTTTTGGTTCATCTTCCCGATCTACCCAACAGGGATGTCTTCGACTTTACCTGATGCGATTACCTACTTTGCCGGGAGAATTCCCTACAAGACTGATCTTGATGTCTTTGATAACAACGTAGCCCACAGTTGTGGCAGTGGATTTGACGTGAACGACTCCATCTATTTCAACAATCCAGGCTTCGTCAATCATTCCATCCGGAAGAACAAACCATGGGAACCGATGAACACAGCGGTCTTGACGAACTTCGTCTCTTACGCCGCCCACATTGGGATCTATGCTGGCATCGGCAATGAGAAAGTGGTTTTTGACAACGCCATCTGCTCAGACAACAATGAGGATATTCGATTCGCTGCCTATCACACCCTGCGCAATTCGCTTGTCGTTGCCAACACTCCAGCGGTGACTTTCGGTGGCGGGTTTCGCCGCGGCTACATCATCTACGACGGTGCCGGGATAGTTGAGGATTGTCACTTCGCGCGTTTCAATGAAACTGTGGAGTCGATAATTTCCGGTGCGGGTGCTGCTAAGTTACATGCCAACCATCTGTTCAGTGGATTTACCCACGACGGAACAGGTTTGCCACGAGTCAGAATTAACGATTGGTCAACGGACGTTCATTCACCTGGAAACAGCTGGGGCATGGCTGTCCGCGATGTTGATGGCACCTTCTGGGGTACGGCTGGATCAACGATCACGAGTAATCACCCTTTCATGGTCCTTCCGAACGATGACATCACACCTGCAGGGACAAGCGCAAGTGCAAACGCACGACTTTCGCCTTTTCGCTTCGGCCATCTCCTCTTCTTCATCTCCGGGCCAAATTATCCGGCCTCGACATTGACCTACATCAAACGCGAAGCGAACGGCCCTACTCGTCCTGCAACGATTGAGTTTAAGCTTGGTGGAACGGTACAGGGATACAAACAATACCCCTTGATCGTTCAAGACGATTTCTCGTACACACTCCGCTGGGACAATCAGAATCTGGCCAAGTCGATCGATCTGACTTTCGGCGATGTCGAACCCATAGATAGTACGATCATCAGGCTCAAGAGCATCGCCAATAACCCGGGCTTCGGGTTCACGGGTGCGATGACCGAAGTCCCCACGTTCAGTGCTTTGAGGACGGCTACCACGACGAGCTTTTTCAAGTCGGGCAACGATGTCCTTGTGCGTTTTGTCAACGTCAATAAGAAGATCGTCGTTTCGTTTTCCTGGAGTTAGATCGCTAATCAAGCAATCTCAAATAGACGCTTCATGGTGTAGAGGGGTGTTCGCCGCCAACTGGTGGCGAACACCCCTCACTTTTTGAATGCCGCCGATTTCTCGTCGGCGCTGGCCTGCCAATCTCCACCGCCTCGACACAAGGTTGCGAAAATAAGCAAAGGCCGTGCCGGGACTCTGATGCTCATCACGAGACGGAAATTCCGCGTTCGTCAGCAAGATACTTTTTGGTCATGCGGAGCGAGCGAGCTCAGATCTTCTCTTGCGTTGTTTAGACAGGATTTCCTTTCTCCTGACTCTTACATCTAGCAGTCAAAGCAACAATCGTGATGATTCTGGATAGATGTCCCGCGGACAGTTTGTCCAAATGTGATTTCTTGTATCGCCGATTTTGAGAACACATGCGCTTGTCAATTGCACGATGCGGAAGGTCGACGCGAAACTGTGTCGCTGTCGATATGAGGTCGCCGTCCCTGCGCGAAATTACCAATCCATCAGCGGTTGAATTCGCGGTATCGTGACTTCGATTCTCTACTACCCCAAGTGCTGAGTGCGATCTCGGTTTGACAGCATAGAGAAAGTGCGCAGCATCTTCACAATCAGAAAAGGAGTACATGAAGATGAAATCCTCGACTCCCGGCACACGCATATCTCTCATCATAATCGCAAGCGTGCTGGTCTTGACAGTACAAACAACATGGGGGCAGTCTTTCGAGCAAACGCTACCCTCTGGGTTTGAGAACAACATCGGCAACGGCGGAACAAGCTACCCATTCAACACGATGAACGACACGATTTTTCAGTGGCACTACGATACGGCCAACTTCGCTGCCTCTGGACCGATCATGATCAATGAGATCTATGTTCGGGCACAGTTTCCCAACTTGACCGTTGGCAGTTTCTTCTACACGGATATGGAAATCACCTTGATTGAAGCAAGCACGGACTTTGCTGCATCGGACGTAGATTTCGCCGATAATATCCAAAGAGGAGAAGTCGTGCGCAGTGGATCGTTCACAAACACGTTCCAAACAAGCCCCAACAATGGGGTTGTGGCGTCCTGGATGCCACTCGGCACGCAGAAGAGTTTCCTCTATGACCCCACAAGTGGCAACGATCTGATCATACAGATCAAAATCTGTGGCGTTACCACGAAAATGGGTGTCAACCTTGATGGGGCGATGAACAACCTCGGGTCGCGTCGCGGACACACATTCGATTGTACCGCGCTGACGAGCAATTTCGGCAACACCAATTTCGTTCCAATCACTCGCATCGACTACACGCCGGTTCTTGAGCAATCTCTACCGAGTGGGGAACTTGCCAGTAATTCGAGCAGCTCGACCGGTTACCCTGTTTTTACGACCGCGGACCAAACTTGGCAGTGGCACTATGACAACAGTGAATTTGTTGCTTCTGGGCCGATCACCATTTCTCAGATTTCGCTTCGTGCCAATAGTTCTTTTGCGACCGTGAATGCGTTCGATTTTACTTCATTTGAAGTTCGATTGATTGAAGCCAGTACGGGGTATCAAGTTGGCAGTCATGATCCCGTGTTTGCCAACAACGTTCTCCGCCAAAAAATTGTTCGGAATGGTCCATGGAGGGCGCCTGCGACAGCACCGTCAGGAGCACCGTCGTCGACTTGGATTTCAATGCAACTCACGAACACTTTTGACTTTGATCCTGGAGATGGCAACGATCTAATCGTTCAGATTCGTTCATGTGCTCCGGTGGTCAGTTGGGGCGTTTCACTCGATGGCGTCAATGGTGGCCCCGGAACAGTTGGCGGTAACCGCTATGGCCATACGTCAGACTGCACCGCACTTGCTCAGAACTTCAACAACAACGAGTTCGTCCCTGTCGTCAAGATCTCCTACACCGAACGTGAGATCAACACATTTCCACATCGGGAAGATTTTGATCACTGGGGTGCGAATCATCAAACAAGACGGACTCCTCCAGGATGGATCCAGAGCACTAACAACGTCGGAGATTGGCGCTTCCACAATCGATCGACAAGTGTGGGGACGGCATCGTCAGACTTCACAACACACAAGACTGGGGTAGGATTCTACTTAACAACAGATGACTCGTATTCGTCAGCCACCGAGACGATCGAATCACCGATCTTCAATTTGTCAACTTTGGCAAACCCAATGGCGACTTTTTGGATGTACAGTTATTCAACAATGGGAGCTCAAGCTCTTGATGAGAATGACTTCAATGTCCATGTCAAACGCCACAACCCCGGTGGCACCACAAGCACTTTCTACTATCAAATCCCCACTGTTCATGTCTTGCGTCATGACTGTTGGACGAAGTTTGCCGTGGACTTGTCCGCATTCGTTGGTCAGCGCGTCTCACTTGTCTTCGTTGGGACCACAGACAGTACCAACGGCTTCTATCATGACTTTGCCATCGATGATTTTTTGGTCGCCTCGAAACTGCCAAGCGAAGGCGGGCAGCCGGCGACAACGATGGGGCGTTTGAATATCAATGACTCCTACAACATCAATGGCGAACATGTGTACGCGAACGCTCCAGGTCCTTACTACGCCACGGGCAAGCCAGCGGGAGAGTTCACTGCTGTCATTCAGGGATCGGCGGCGTTCCAGCCAACGGCCTTATGGATTGGCCCTCTGAATATCAGCGTCGCGACGTTTGGAATCTTCGGTCAGATGGACACCGGCACACCGGATACCTCTGGTGATGGCATCCCAGAGAGTATCTTCGTTTTCGGATCGGGCTTGAATCCAACGCCAAGTTTCTTGGACCTGTTTTTCTACACGAATGCGGCAGGTTTGATGGGCCTTTCACTGCCACTGAATCCGGCACTTCCTTTCGGTGTCCTTGGTACTTTCCAAGCGGCAGCGGCGGATGGTGTTGGCGGTATCTTCCTCACGAATGCCGTAGTGTTTGAAATTGTTCCTTAGTCGAACCCTTCTTTGTCGACCCGCCGTGGACATCTACGGCGGGTCTTTTCGTATACCCGCGTGTGTAGGCGTATTTCCTCTTCTCGACAAGCCGGTTGATCTTGGCCGGCGTCCGCCAGATCCAGTAGACTGCCCTTGGTCGATCATTGAATTGGATCCATCAATCGATTGGGACAGAAGATGCCAAAAAAATCCTGGAGCTTGCTGCTTCTCCCGCTCCTCGCCAGTTGTGCTTCCGTTGATCAAACCGGACCCCTTGAAAACCTCAATTGGTTGTTGGGGGAATGGCGAGCGGAGCGCGGGAATGAGCTTGTCATTGAGTCATGGCGGGAAGGAACTCCCCACACTTTCGAAGGCATGTCCTCAACGAGATCAAAAGCCAAGAAGGTGGTGATGAGTGAAGAATCCATGCGCATCGTTCACATGTCTGGAGAAGTTTTCTTCCTTGCCAAAGTGCCCGGCAACGAGCTACCCGTAGCATTCAAGATGGTAAGCCAAGGTGAAAGGCGGGCCGTTTTTGAAAACTTGAAACACGATTTTCCAAACCGTCTGATTTACCATCGCCTAAGCATGAACACTCTGAGAGTCGACGTTCAAGGCAAAGATGGTAAGGGCTTCAGTTTGCGATTTC
>JAJRYU010000748.1 GCA_024275615.1 Planctomycetota bacterium | reverse complement strand
GACAACAACGATGAGTTCAGCCGCCACGAGCTGGCCGATCGTCAGTTCGCCGGTGATGACGAGCCAGCCGCCAAGCCCCAATACGGCGGTACTGGCCAAGACTTGAAGGCCCAGGGCAGCAACGATTTGCCCAAACACAATTCGATAGTGGCTTCGGCGTGATTCGACGTAGTCTGAGGCCAGTTGGCGCGAACGTTCGCGAACGAAGTTGGCGCTTCCCGGCGTTCTAAACGCCAAGGGATGGCGCGCGAGTTCTTCGAGCCAAGCAGCCACGGCGTATTTGGCTTCGCTCTCTCGAATCGCCGTTCGCATTCCGGCTCCCAGTGGGCCAAAGAAGACGACGACGATGAAGACCAGCAGAGCGATATCTAAGACGAGAAGGAGAGGATGGTAGAAAGCGATGACGATGAAACCGACAACAATGGAAAGGACATTGCCAAGGCCAGCGAGGAGTAGTTCTGAACTTGCTTTTTGGATTGTCACGACATCGAAGAATCGGTTCACCAACTCCGGATTGTAATAGCGATCTCGAACTTCCCAGCTCAACCGCCGAAGTCGCTCAGACAGATCGGCGACCAGACGCACGAAGATCCGCCGCTGGATGATCTCGACGATCCAGGTCTGGACGGCGAGCACAGCCGCCCCCAGGATGAGGCCCACGAATAGCAATCCGGAAAGGATGGCAATGGATGGAGCCGTGGCACCAAAAGTGACATTGTTGACCAAGGCCTGGACAGCGACTGGGGTAGCGAGCAGAAGAGCCCCATTCAGGATTGAAAAGACAATGATCGAGGCAATGTCGCCTCGATCGGCTCTCAAGAGGGCCCAAAGTCGCCGGACTGGCCCGGTACTGGATTTGTTTGATACGTCGGTCACGTTGAATTCCCGGCCTTGAGGCCACGTCTATTGCACACTTTTTATTCATGACTTATCTGTCCGGCATTTTTTATCATCGTTCTTTGCTTGACTCAAATTACTTGATATATTTTTCCGGATAATAGGTGCGATAGTATGAATGGAGGCTTGTTTGATGGAGAAACCCAGTGATTGGACATTTCTTTCCAATTACGGCCACATCTTGGTTGCCTTGGCACGAGAACCAGATGCTCGGTTACGTGATTTGGCCGAAGTCGTGGGTATCACGGAGCGGGCCGTCCATCGTCTTTTGACAGAGATGGAGGCCGCTGGTGTCATTGATCGCCACCGCGAAGGCCGCAGGAATCGTTACACTATCGATCGCGGCCGCAGGCTCCGCCACTCGTCGGAGCAGCATTGCACGGTAGGCGATCTCATCGACATGATCTGCGACAAGTTATAGTACAGTATCGTGTCAGACGTCTTTCAGTTTGACGACGTTTGACCTCATACAAGGGAGAATTCGCAATGATGAATGAACCGGAAACCAAGCAGGCGATCGCAATCCTCAACAAGATTATGGAAATCGAACTGGCCGGAGTCGTTCGATACACCCACTACTCGCTCATGGTGTATGGATACAACCGCATTCCCATCGTTAGCTGGCTAAAAGGAAATGCCGAAGAAGGACTCATTCACGCCCGCCGAGCAGGTGAGCTAGTGACTCTCTTGGGTGGGCACCCTTCCCTCAGAATCGGTGAACTTCTCGAGACCGAAAAACACGATGTCGGCGATATTCTCCGGGAGAGCCTACAACACGAACTCTCTTCTCTTGAAGCCTACTACGAGCTTCTCGCCATTGCCGAAGGTGGCAAGTCAATAACCTTGGAAGAGTACGCGCGCGAACTCATTGTCGAAGAGGAGCTTCACCTCGACGAAGTCAACAAGATGCTGCGATTGCCCGGCGATATCGAGCCTTTCAGTACCTCTTAGAAGATGTTGATGATGATGCCGTTGGTGAATGCGTAGGAGCCCGGACTCTCTTCGATGACCCCTTGAATTGTCATTCGTAGTGGGAACGGCAGACCAATTGTTGAACCAAACTGAAACGGCGCCGGTCCGACCCACAGTCCTCCGCAAGGACCCGCTGGGCCAAATGTCGTGAAAACAGTGAATAGCGTGGGGTTGAGAGGATCGGCCTGGCAGGGTGTCACAATCAATGAGCCAGTCACGGGCGGATAGACAAAGACGTTTTGGGAGTTGGGAACTCCGGCTTCGCCAAAAACGATGAAATTTGCGCTTTGAGGATTGCTCAACGGTTGCGCAATGCTGACGGTGATGGGTTGCGCCACAGGGATGTCCACGCGGCGGTCGGCGCCGCCAAGGCTGCCATTGATCTTGAGAACTGGGAGTCCACCTCCAGCGGCACCCAATGTGGGGCCATTGACAGCAAAAGTCATGCTCTGGAGTGATAAGCCGGACATATTGTCTGAAGTGACATCATAGAATCCGGCGAGTGCCACAAGATTTGAAGGGACCAAAGCCGTGATGTTCTGCGCATCCATGAAGGTTGTGACCAAGGGCGTACCGTCAAAATAGAGAACGCTCTGACTATCGAAGCGATCTCCCGTGGCGGCAAGTGTGAAGCCTGGACCAGCCTCCATGACCGAAGCCGGGCTGAGCGTCAAGATGTAACTCGAAGTCAAATTCAAAGTGGCGATCGCGGCGACGATGTCAGGATAAGGGCCGATGTTCTCAGTGACTGGGAATGTCCCTGCGGTCTGAGGAGTGCCTGTAGATTGAAGAGCTAACTTGACAGCGGCGGGAGTGAGGGGTGTGCCATTGAGTGCGATTTGCACACCCTGCAATATCGCCACTGCCCCGGCCACGATCGGCGAGGCGCTGGACGTGCCACTGAACGATGAGGTGTATAGCTCATTGTTGCCACCGCCTGAGTAAAGACCACCATATCCCGTCGTTGTTACGTTCTCACCCTGCCCAGAAATGTCCACCGTGGCGCCGTAGTTTGAAAAACCAAGCCGGGAGTGATTCGTGCTTGAGCCACCCATGGCTGCACCCGCTCCAACAAGAATGGCACCGGAGTCATTGGCCAGCAAAAATGGGTAGTGGCCGAAATTTCCAGTCGAGAAAATTGGGGCATCCAAGTCCTGATTGCCGTTTCCAGCCGCTTCCACCACGGTGACGCCGTTGCCGACTGCCAAGACGATAGCGCTGTAGGTGGCAAGATCCCACTCAACCGGGACCCAGTTGGACCCAACGCTCGGTCCGTATGTTTGCTGCTCGATAAGACAGATATCTCCGGCACCCAAAGTCGTGAGTGTGGCAATGATGCCAGCTCCCACATCCCAGCCATTAGCCGTGTTGGCTGGAACGACGAAGAAAGTGGCATCGCTGCATATCCCTCGTACACCGACCCCGTCGTCTAAGCCGCCCATTTCTCCAAGTACGGCAGTGCCATGATTGGAGCTGGAGGGGTAAGGGCTCGGGGGGCCCAGGAGAGTAAGTGGTGGAAGGTCCAAATGGTTGAAATTCCAGCCATATTCCACGTCGGCAATTTTCACACCGCTTCCCGTGCCGCCGGGTATGGACCACACGCTGGGTGCGTCAATGCCAACCGGGGATGCCAAGAGGTAATCCTGGAGGGGGAAATAGTCCGGGGCCACAAGTGCTTCGCAACTTTCTGTTGGTAGGGGAGTGGGTTTGAACATGGGCATGGCGTATTCAACCGAATCGAGGCTATTCAGGGCGTCGATCAGGATTTCCGCTTCTTGCCCGCGGGTCAAGTAGATGTTGAAGCAAAGGCGTAGATCGGCGATCGCGCGGTTGAGGTTGCTTTGGGCATTGTCCTGAAGTGTTTTGAGCTGTGCATCTGAAAGGGTGTAGGTGCGGGCGATCCGCGCACCATCCAAGGCCGCGAGGACCGATTCAGAGCCAGTGAGGGAGCGTGTGCCGTGATCAACCAACTTTCCAGCTTCTACTCTCACGTGCAGTCCGTCGTTGAATTTGACACGGATAACGTCAGTTCGGTGCTGCTCCGGATTGAGCGCGAAATGAACGGGCTTGATTACCGGCTGTCGAGGCCGCAAGGATTGGCCGAATAGAGAAAAGGGAGTAAGGCCCAGTAGCACACAGATTACAGCGAGACTGCCAGTACGAATCATGATTTTTTCCCACGCTATTGGTACGTGCACTTCTTGATCGTTGACACTAAAGGGGTACACGACCTTAGCCCAGTGAATTCCACAATCGAGGGGGCATCAACGCCGACTGATCTTGGGACATCGCAGACGGCGAGCGTTCATGCTCCGGGAAATCCCCCACCTCATTCTCAAGATTCGCGGCACATTGCTCATCTTGTTGGATCGGGTGGCGCTACGTACAATTCCGCAGCCCCGGCGTCTGGCTTGGGCGGGACTCTTCAACATGTCTACTGGATGATGTAACACTATATGAACACGGCAGTTGCATCCCTATTGATCGTCTTGGCGTTGGCCGCCATCGTGCCAGCGGCGATGGCGATATTGGGCTATATCTTGGGACCGAAGCGCCCGACAGAAGTGAAGCTCTCTGTTTACGAGTGCGGTGTCACGCCCCAGGTGGACGCCAAGCGCCGTTTCTCGGTGAAGTTTTATCAAGTCGCCGTCCTCTTTCTCGTCTTCGACGTTGAAGTTGCCTTTCTCTTTCCCTGGGCTCTGCTCTTTCGTGAGAGCCATGGCATCGGCATGCTGGTCGAGATGGCCGTCTTTCTCGGTGTCCTGGCCATTGGCCTCTTCTACATCATCAAGCGAGGAGCTCTGGAGTGGGATTAGAGAATTTCTTCGCCAACAAGACCGGTTTCGTCGCCACTAAACTCGACCATGTTATTAATGATGTGGTGAATTGGGGCCGATCGAACAGTTTGTGGCCCTACCCGTTCGCCACCGCCTGTTGCGGCATCGAATTCATGGGGGCTGTTGGCAACACTCATGACATTTCGCGGTTTGGCGCCGAACTCGTCCGGTTTAGCCCGCGCCAAGCCGATCTCCTCATCGTTGCTGGCACCATCACCTACAAGATGGTGCCGATACTTAAGAAGATTTATGAGCAGATGTTGGAGCCCAAGTGGGTCATTGCTTTTGGCGTCTGCGCCGCGTCGGGCGGTTTCTACAACAACTATTCCGTGGTTCAGGGCATCGATCGTGTGATTCCCGTAGATGTCTATCTTCCCGGTTGCCCCCCCCGTCCTGAGGCCTTCTTTGACGCTCTGATCGCTTTGCAGAAGAAGATCGCCGGTGAGGAAATCGAGGAACATTACCGTGAACGCAGGCCGCAGTTACGGCCCGATAGCGACACCAATTGGGGCGTACCCCCGGTCGATCCCGCAGATCGCGGCATCAGGAGGGGATGTTAGGTGGCAAGCGCCGTAGATTCATTTGAGGGCCTGAAGTCTCAATTCGCCGACGCAATTCTTGCAGTCGAGACCTGCGGCGGCATGGATTGCCTGACCGTGGCCAAGGACCAGATTGTCGATGTCCTAGAATTCCTGAAGAGTGATGCCTCATGCGGTTATAGCTTCTTGGTGGATTTGAGCGCTGCAGACGGTCTCAAACTTGAGGACGACTGGCCCGAACGATTCCAAGTGGTCTATCACCTGCTCAACATGCAGGCCAAACGGGAATTACGGATCAAAGTACCTGTTTCTGAAGCGGATTGTTCCATGCCTTCCGTGTGTGGCATTTGGAAATCGGCGAATTGGCTTGAACGTGAGGTCTTTGATCTCTTCGGTGTCCACTTTGTCGGCCATCCCAACCTCAAGCGCATCATGACACACCACAAATTTGTCGGTCATGCCTTGCGGAAAGACTACAACATCCACGATGGACAGTGGCTTGACGAGACCGAATCACTGATGGATGAGATCGGTGAGTATGGTGAGAACCCGGCCGACAATGGTTTTTCGGAGTTGATCCCCATCAATATCGGGCCCGCCCATCCGGCCACCCATGGTACCCTACGATTCTTCGGCAAGCTCGACGGTGAGACCATCGTCAAACTCGCCCCTGAGATCGGCTATCTTCACCGAGGATTCGAAAAACACAGTGAAACCGGCACCTGGACCATGGTGATTCCCTACACCGATCGGTTGAACTATTGCTCAGCCATGTTGAACAATGTCGGTTGGTGTCACACAGTTGAAAAAATGATCGGCGTCGAAGTACCGGAGCGGACCCAATACATCCGCATCATCATCTCGGAGTTGTCTCGGATCATCGATCATTGTGTGTGCGTGGGTGCCATGCTTGTCGACCTAGGAGCTCTTACTAACTTCTGGTATCTGTTCAATCTGCGGGAACGGGTCTATCAGATCATGGAGGAGCTCTGCGGTGCTCGTCTCACCAGCACCTACGTTCGTATCGGTGGGGTCGCCTATGACCTGAATCCTGGATTCGTCGGCAAAGTCAGGGAAATTCTCAAAGAGATTCCCAAAGGCGTTGCCGATGTTTTGGGCCTGATCAAGAAGAACCGCATTTTCCTCGACCGTACTGTAGGCATCGGTGTCATTACTAAAGAGCAGGCCCTCAACTACTCTTGGACCGGGCCATGTTTGCGGGCCACAGGTGTGGACTACGACGTTCGAAAGGCTAAGCCCTACTACCAATATGGTGACCTCGACTGGGACGTGCCACTTAGAGAAAACGGCGATGTCCACGACCGCGCCTTGATCCGTTTCGACGAAATCGTTCAGAGCATGCGCATCATTGAGCAGGCCTTGGATCGTTTGCCCGATGGGCCGGTGATGAGCGCCGACAAACGAGTCCAATTGCCAGAAAAAGAAAATGTCTACGGCTCGATCGAAGGTCTGATGAATCACTTTGTTTTGGTCTATGATGGTATCAAGGTGCCTGAAGGCGAGGCCTACCACAGTATCGAAGCAGCCAATGGCGAACTCGGATTCTACGTGATCGCTGATGGCAGTGGCCGCCCCTATCGGGTCCGCTGCCGGCCTCCATGCTTCACGTTGCTGTCGGCGTTTCCTGAGATAACTGAAGGCTACATGATTGCCGATGCCGTTCCGACCTTGGGATCGCTTAACATCATTGCAGGGGAATTGGATCGCTGATGAGCCATCATGACGACAACCAGGCTCCGGTCACTGACGTAAAGGATGCAGGCAACGAGGATCTTTGCCTCTCGCCAGAACGGGAAGCGTACATCGACGATCTTCAGTCGCGCTATCCGACCAAATTGGCCACCTTGCTGCCTGTGCTCTGGGCTATTCAAGAAGAGGCCGGTTGGGTGTCGCCAGCGTGGATGGAGTATGCCGCCAAGCGTTGTGCGTGCGCTCCTTCTCATGTTTTGGGTGTGGTGACTTTTTACACCATGTATCACCAGAAACCCGCTGGCAAGTACCACGTCCAAGTGTGCCGGAACATCTCCTGCCATCTGCGAGGAGCACCGAAGATCATCAATGCAGTAGAAGAAAAACTCGGTCTTAAGAATGGCGAAATGACTGCCGACGGCAAGTTCAGTCTTGAGCACGTTGAGTGTTTGGCAGGGTGCTCGTGGGCCCCTGTTTTGCAAGTCAATCGAACCCTACACGAGGAGCTTACCCCTGAGACAGCGGTACGCATCCTCGATGAGCTGGAGTAAGCCCCTGTGACGAAGGTTCTCTTCGAACATCGCGGCAAAAAAGACATCGATACTTTCGATGGATGGCAAGCTGCCGGCGGATTTTCGGCTCTTGAGAAAGCCCTCAAAATGACTCCAGAAGAGGTAATTGAGGAGGTCAAGAGCTCTGGTTTGCGTGGCCGGGGCGGCGCGGGATTCCCAACCGGCGTGAAGTGGGGGTTTGTGCCCAAAGGCATAGACAAGCCGGTCTACCTGTGCATCAACGCTGATGAATCAGAACCAGGCACTTGCAAAGACCGCGTGCTCATGGAAGAGCTTCCTTTCATGTGTCTGGAAGGGGCGCTCATCGCCGCCTACGCCATCCAAGCGAAGATGGCGTTTTGGTATATCCGCGGCGAATTCGACCTCTCTGAACGGCGCATGCGCGCAGCCGTCGCATTGCTCAAAGAGAAAGGTCTGATTGGCAAAAATGTTTGTGGCTCCGGCTGGGACATCGATTTTGCAGTTCACCGGGGTGCAGGTGCGTATGTCTGCGGTGAGGAGACCGGTCTTATCTCCAGCGTGGAAGGAAAACAGGGGCAGCCCAAATTGAAGCCGCCTTTTCCTGCGGTTGAAGGTGCATTTGGCTGCCCGACGATTGTCAACAATGTTGAATCTTTGGCAGCGGTGCCGTGGATCGTCAACAATGGTGGCGAGTCTTACAGCGCTCTGGGCACTGAGAAAAGTAAAGGCACAAAACTCTTCAGCGTATCAGGTGCGGTCAACAAACCTGGTGTCTATGAGGTTGAAATGGGCTATCCCATGGCCGATCTCATCAACAAAGAGTGTGGCGGGCCTTTGGACGACGTGAAACTCAAAGCAATCATTCCCGGCGGCTCATCAGTGCCAGTTCTACCGGCCAAGGACGCCATGGCTATGAACCTTGACTATGAGTCAGTTCAAGAAGCAGGGTCCTTGCTAGGCTCTGGCGGTGTCATCGCTATTGACGAGCATCAAAGCATGCCGGAACTACTGGATATCTTGGGTCGGTTCTACGCCCATGAGTCATGTGGGCAGTGCACACCTTGCCGAGAAGGTACCGGTTGGGGGGCAAGAATCCTTCACCGGGTCTATGAAGGCCAAGGGCAAGACGAAGACCTAGAGACTTTGTCACGCATCGCCAGATTCATGTCTGGCACGACCATCTGTTTCTTGGCGTCTTCCATGTCGATGCCAATCCAGAGTTTCTTCAAGCACTTCAAGCATGAGTTTGAAGCCCTACTTCCGGTCTCAAATACGGCTGCAGGAGATTGAGGTGAGCGAAACAGTCAAACTCACAATCAATGGTCGCGAGGTCGAAGTACCTAAGGGCACCAACTTGATCGAAGCGGCAAGGGTGGCGAAAACGAAAGTGCCACACTTTTGCTACCACCGTGATCTTTCGGTCGCGGGTAACTGTCGCATGTGCGTGGTCGAAGTTGAGGGTATGCGCGGACTCCCCATTGCTTGCAATACCGTTGCCACGGAAGGGATGGCTGTCAACACGGAGAGTGACTCCGTCAAGGAGAATCGGGCGGCAATCATGGAGTTCTTGCTGATCAATCATCCCATTGATTGTCCAGTCTGCGATCAGGCGGGCGAATGCAAGCTGCAAAACTACTACATGGAACACGACCGTCGCGATTCGGTGGTGGCCGTCGAAGACAAGGTCAAAAAAGGCAAGGCAATCGAGGTTGGTCCGCGAGTCATGCTCGACCAAGAGCGTTGCGTCGCCTGTAGCCGATGTGTTCGTTTTTGCGATGAAGTGACAGGGACCGGCGAGTTGCGTCTGTTGAATCGCGGCGATCACACCACGATTAGCACTTTCCCGGACAAGAAACTCGACAACAACTACTCGGTGAATACCGCAGATATTTGTCCTGTGGGCGCTCTTACCAGCCGTGATTTCCGTTTCCAGGCCAGGTCCTGGTATCTGAAGAAAGACAATAGCATTTGTCCAGGTTGCGCCACGGGTTGCAACACCCAACTAAGCCACTACGAACAGACAACTCTGGAAGACTACAACGGTGTCGCTTACCGCTTGAAACCCAGGCGCAATTACAACGTCAACAAGGCTTGGATGTGTGACTTCGGCAGAAGTGAATACAATCAAATCAACGATGATCGTTTGATCCAGCCGGTCGCTTCCAGCATCGAAATTGGTTGGGATGGTGCGTTCGGTACGATTCGCAACGCCTTGCTGCCTCTGGTGGAACGTGGCGAAGACCTGGTCGCTGGTATCGCCAGTTACGACTGCACCAATGAAGAGCTTTGGCTGTTCAAGAAGTTGATGAAGGATGTTTTTGGGACCAACGAGATTGCCATTATTGCTAACCGCGAAGATGGCTATTCTGATGATTTCCTCATTGCCGCCGACAAACATCCGAATCGCTTCGGGGCGAAACTCATCGATGAGGCCGCCTGCACCAGAGATTTGAGCTCCTACCTCAACAAGAAGGTGGCGGTCATCACCTTAAATGCCGATGTCCTATGCGAATGGCGGGACCAAGCGACGACGTCAGCATTCACGGCAATCAAGCACAAGATATGCATGCAGCCCAATGTGTCGCCGACGAGTGAAGCGGCTTCAGTTGTCTTGCCGACGACAAGTTATGCTGAGAAGGACGGCACGTGGACCAACAAAAATGGTCACGTTCAAAGAATCACACCGGTTCTCAGGAAGAAATTTGTCTTGCGTACTGAGATCGCTTTGATGCATGAAGTCGCGGCGATCATGGGCACAGAATGGCAAACACAAAATGCGATGGAACTCTTCAACGAGTTGACCATGCAAGTCTCAGCTTTTGAAGGGCTGGACTACGGCAAGATAGGGAAACAAGGTTCGGCAGTCGGCGCGGGGCAAACCGCACGCGCCTAGAAGGGTAAGTCTGACGATGGATGGATTCGGTTGGTTGTTACTCAAAGCTGCAGTGCCCTGGTTGCTGCTCTTGCAGATGATCCCCGTGATGATCTTCCTCGAGCGCAAGGGCTCGGCGTTCATTGCTGATCGTATCGGGCCAAACCGCGCCTTTGTTCCTGGCCTGGGACTTCGTCTTGCCGGTATGGTGCACAACATTTCCGACGTCGTGAAACTGCTGACGAAAGAAGAGTTCGCCCCGAATCATGCCAATCGCAGGCTCTACGTCTTTGCCCCTATGCTAGCTCTTTTCGTTT
>JAJRYU010000747.1 GCA_024275615.1 Planctomycetota bacterium | reverse complement strand
CATGAATATGGCCCGCTCCCGACAGGCTCCGCGCCAGCGCCCTGTCGCTTCGGTGCGGCGATGGCACAGGGGTTTATCGCACATAGGTCCGGCAGCAAGGCGTAGGGGCGGTCCAATTCGAAACGCAGAGAATCAGCGCCCTCGACGATGATTCTCTGAATGCGCCGACTGGCAGGAATCCAAGCATGTTCTTGCAAGCCAAGCCAACGTTTGAAATGCATGTGGATGGCTTCGGCAGATACGGGTGTGCCATCGTGAAACAGAGAATTCGGTCGCACTTTGAACACCCATGTACGTCCATCGTTCCTAAACTCAAAAGGACGACGCCAGAGCCGGCACGATCCTCCCTTCATCGTCTCTGCGAACAAGCGTCTCGTAGATCATTGTTTTCGTTTCGAAGCCACCTTTGTAGCTGAGGGGTGTTGGTCCCTCGGCGCCCAGGGGGCCAGCGTCTACGCCAATACGAAGGGAGATCTCCTTCTTGTGTTTCTTGTGCTTCTTTTGTTTTTTGTGCTTTCGCTTTTTCAATCTATGGATTTCTTGCCTTGCTCGGATGGCTTTGTGCTTTGCCTTCGGTTCTGGTGCTGCGTCTGGATCGGTAGGTACGCCTTTCAGCCCATATCCTGGAGGTCTCGATAGCATGAAGATGCGCTTGCCATATCCTGAACCAATGATCTCGTCCGTGGTGTTGCGCCCGTCAAGTTCAGCGACGGCTAACCAGTGTCCCTTGTCGACGTCCACGAAAAGGGTCTCGACACGCCATGGTTCACCTGCCTTCCTCGAAAGCAGTTGTACTTTCTTCGAATAACCAAACACCGCGATGGTTTCGACTGTGGGATCCTCATTGAATCGTCCGGCGACGATGCCTCGTGCCCCTTGTGGTCCGCAATAGACTATCTCACGTTTCCAGCTGGCATCGACATGTTCGAGCCGGAGAATAAGACCATCGTCACGTGTGACGTAGAGGACGTCATTTTTGCCGTGGCGTGTTCTTGCCGCTGCCAAGCGACCGAAACCCATGGGCTCTTCAATGATCGTTGTCTTCTCGAGTCCCTGCGCTGTCATGCGCATGAGAACGACTTGCCCAAACCGTCCGGTTCCTGCGATCCACGGTGTTTGCCCTTGGCTGTGTGGCAAGACCACGGCTTGGCGAATGCGACCCGGCATGTCGTCGAAATGAAGAGCTTCAAAGATGCTAGGTTTCTCGGTGGCTCGGATATCGAAGACCTGACCTGTACGTGTAAAGACGAGAAGTTCATTGCCGGATCTCTTGGGCAGAAGATCGCCAGCGACAAGAGTGTGGATTTCTTCTGCGGGAATACGGACGATGAGATTGGTATCGAATCCGCCCAGAGTTCTCGCTTGAATCTGATAGAGATTGCCGTTTTTGCCACCAGTGTAGATTTCAGCTCCTGGGCGATTCGGGTCCAAGTCGATGTTGACCAAAGCTCCCAACCAAGCGCGATCCTCAATTGTCTGAAAAGGTGTCCACTTACCGCTGTATGACGTGAGAATAATGCAACGTCCTTTGTCGTCGAGCCCGAAAATGTCCGGAGCGCCGAGTCGTGGCATGCATCGAGTTGTTCCCGTTGTCCAGATGCCAGCATCTCCCTGATAGACCAATCGGGCCTGCCATGATGATTGGCTTACGAGGGGTACCTCCGCTTTGGCAGGGTCAGGAGTGTCCTTCTTGGAATGGAGGGATTGACCAAAGACTGATACACAAAGCAGCGAGACGATGATGAAACGAAGGGCTTGCATAACTACCTTTCACAGAAAGTGGCCCGTTTCCCAGCGCCATAACACGCGCTGGGAAACGAGCAAGACGAGGAATGACTGGTCAGAAATCTATTCGAATGGCCGAAATGCCGGTGCTGTACACTTGTCCCGTGGTAGCGTCGAACCATCCGCCTTGTGCGTACATCATGAGGCCAGGGATGTTGACCCCGGGAATGCTTGGGACGACGCCGGTGACGTTGTTGGAAAAGAAAATGCCGAAGATACTCTGCGGCTCGATTGCCAAAAAGAGGTTTGTCGCTGGTAGATCAAGATCGAAACACATGATGATCGCCGAGGCATTGGCCGGCGTTCCCAATTGAAAACTTACGACGTCACCTGGACTGGCCGCAGCGGCGCTTTGTCCGAACGCTCGTTGCGGTGTTGCTACCAGAGAGAGACCTG
>JAJRYU010000746.1 GCA_024275615.1 Planctomycetota bacterium | reverse complement strand
GCGATTGGTACCGGGGCTGCACATCGCCGGTGAAATTTTGGATTTAGATGGGCCAATCGGAGGTTTCAACTTCCAGTCGGCATTTAGCACCGGTTTGGTGGCCGGCCGGGCGGCGGCCAGCATGATTTAGGAATCGGAGACAAAAGAGAATGAAAGCACTGAGGTGGATTTGGAAAGTCATTCGGCAAGTGTCCGAAAACGACTTGCAAAATCATGCCGCGGAAATGGCCTATTTTGCCATGATGGCCGTTTTCCCTTTCTTCCTCTTGCTCACAACTGCCGTAGCTTTTCTACCTATCCCAGATCTATTTGCAGAAACCATGGATCGACTTCGAGAGATTGCCCCCGACGAAGTGGTCCGCCTTCTCCAAGAGACGATTCGAGAGGTAACAACGAAAAAGAAGGCTGACCTCCTGAGCGCAACGCTGATCGTTTGTGTTTGGATGAGTTCGGGCGCCATGAGTTCTACGACTCGAGGTCTCAACAAGGCTTTTGGTCTCAAAGACCCCCGTCACTACGCTCGTTTTTTTGGTCTCAGCCTGTTGATGACATTCATGCTTGGCATGTTGCTCATCATTGGCATCGTTGTCATCTTACTCGGCCCCCGGATCGAAGGGCTTCTTTTTGAGTACGTCGACTTGGGAAACGTCGGTCGTGTCGCTTTTAAGATACTTCGCAACTTGGTGCCTTTGTTTTTCCTTTTTGTGGTTCACTCGGGCATCTATTGGTTGTGTCCGGCAATGAAGAAGAAGTTTCGGATTTTTTCACCTGGAACTTTGTTCTCCGTGACTTCGTGGATCGTCGTGTCCATCGGCTTCAAGGCCTACTTAGACCAAGTCAATAACTACGACAAACTCTATGGCAGTTTGGGCGCTGTCATCTTGTCGCTCGTCTGGTTCTACATGATGAGTTTCGTCATCTTGATCGGCGGACAAATAGATGCGGTCTTGCACCCGGAATACAAAGCGGCCATCAACGAAGAGACACGCGCCAAAAAAGAGCCATTGCCTTGGAAGCTGATTGGTCTCAGCGTCGCCATCCTCATCCTTGTACCTCTTGGCATCAGCAAATTCTTGTCACCGTCGAGCCTCACACCCATCGCTCAAGACGTGGGTGGCAAGATATCCGAACTCGCAAAAATCAGCCTTGACTCTGGAACACAACGGTTCTCGAATGCGAAGTTCGCCGCCATCTTGAAAAAACATGTAAACGCCGCCGGACGAGTCGACTACCAAGCCTTGGCGGCGGACATCAAACCTCTCGATGATTACATTGAGTCCGTTGGCCAAGCAAAGATCGAAACCCTGCGACCGGAAGACCTGCAAGCGCTCCTTATCAATCTTCACAATGCCGCGGCACTGCGATTGGCAGCGAAGAATGAAAAGGGCCTCCGCACGCTTCGGGATGTGGGCAACGCCTTTACCAGACATGTAGCACGCATCGCCGGACGCAATGTTTCCTTGCATGAAATACGCGATGGCATTCTTCGTGTCCATTTCAGCAAGGATCCCCGCCAGTTGTGCGCCCTCACGGACCTGGAACAAACTGCCCCCAAACTGCAGCAATTCGCATTTGAGGGCATCAACCTGGACGCCCAATTGAACGCCGTTGTCAAGGAGCTCCTTCAACCACCGTTTACCGTTGTCAAAGACAAGAACATCACCTTGCCCTGGGTCTTTGCACTCTTTCGCCCGAGCTTTGAAGCGGCGACAAAAGACGGCAAGCTTACAAGCTACATCCTGCCTGTTGTGTCAGACGACTGTCGCCAGGTCATAGAAGAACAGCCCAACCTTGAATTCCAATTCCGCCCAGTGGACAACCGGCTCAATCGTAAGTAGCCCAGCTCGCGCGCCTATGCATAGTTCAAGTCAAAGGCGAAAGCCGCCAGCAACATCAAGATTGATGCCGGTCACATAACCGTCGAAATCTAGGAGGTAATGAAGAGCGTCTTCGATGTCAGCCAGACGACCCGCTCGTCCTAAAGGGATTTCGGCGGGAATGTTCTCAGGTAGATCAATGGAGTTGTCGAGGTGCCCTGGGGAGATCATGTTCACTCGGATGCCTCGGGTCGCCAAAGTCTCGGCATAGGTCTTGGTCATGATGTAGAGACCGGTTTTGCTGACTTGATAGGCGGTGGCTTCTGGATGGGGCCTAATGACCTCAACACCGGCATAACCAACATTGAGGATGTGGCCCCCAGTTTCAGGGCACTGCGGGACAAAAGTACGGATCAGGGCCTGAGGCGCCACGACATTGGCCTCAAGTATGTTGCGCCACTCACTGGGTGTGGTGTCCAAGACCGGCTTGGAAAGGTAATTGCCAACGTTGTTGACCAAGATGTCCAGGCCACCAGCTAGTTTGATCGCTTCTGCCCCAAGAGCCTCGGCAGCGCCCGGATCAAAGAAATCTGCCTTGATCGCCCATGCCTTGCGGCCCATGGCTTCGATCTCTCGCACAACGGATTCCGCATCGTCGCCATTTTGGTTGTGATGAACGACAATGTCACAACCCGCTTTGGCAAGGCTGAGAGCGAGATGACGCCCAAGCCTTCGGGCCGAGCCGGTGATAAGTGCTTTCTTGCCGCTTAGATCTCGCCTAATACCGTTCATGATCTTCTCTCTATCCTCACCGCAGACCACGCGGCCCGTGGAATGGCCATCGGTTTCATCACCTTGATGGCAACCCGCGATGCTCCGAAATCATCCAAGATTGCTTGCGCACCCTTTTCTGCCAAGGTCTCAATCAATTGGAATTGGCCCTCAACGGCGAGGTTGGTCAAGAGGTCCGCTACTGCCACGTAGTCAATCGTCTTGGTAAAATCGTCGGCCGCTGCGGCGGCAGAAAACTCGTGGTCAATTTCACAGTCGATCAATATCTCCTGAGGTGTCACTCTTTCCTGAGGATGAATGCCGATGATACATTCAATCGCTAGGCCTTCCACAAGGATGGTCCCCATCATGATGCGATCTCCTCAATGTCCAGAAAACCCATTGTCGCGGCTTCCTTCAAGACAATGGTCGTCGGGTTATTGAGTGGCAACATGAGAGCATCCCGTGGCTCAACCCACCGAGTCTCCTCGATCTCATAGTTGGTCACCAAGGCCTCAGGGTTTGTCGTCTTGGAGATGTAGTTGATCAGCAAGAAGTGACGCGGTTTCACGAACTCCGGAGATTCGATGCAATCTTGAATCATGACGAAATGACTTTCTTCGAGATCAAGTCCGGTCTCTTCTTTGATCTCACGCTCGTAGGCTTCGAGCATGGTTTCGCCGTAGTCGATCTTCCCACCAGGGATCCCGAACGTATTCGACCACTTCTTTGTCCTGACCAAGAGGATCTTGCCCTCAGGGTCGCAAACGATGCCCCCCACTGTGGCCACGACAATTTTCTGCGTCTCAATCAAATAGTCTCGATCCAAGGCTCGGCTCAAATCAGCCAAACTCTTCATGACAAAGTCGGGCCTCGCGGCGATCATCTTGTCCTCGGCAGAGTAACCATACACCGAAGCAGCGAGACAGACTTTCGCCACATGCCCGACCTCCATGTCATGAGGAGTATCGCCGCAAAAAACCGTGCGGTCGGCTGCAAGCCCATGTTCCTGCATCAGCCGAGGCAGTACCTCGCCTTTGTCAGAAGCATCGCCGTAAACGCCATCGAAGAGCCCATGAATGCCAAGGTCCGTCAAAGCTCGCTCGAGACACGCTGTTGACATCGTTGATAGAATGAAGAGTTTTTGCCCGCGCGACTTCGCTCCACGCAACAACCTTTCTGCGCCGGCAAAGAGTCGTGGAACTTCGTATTCGGTTTTCATGGCAGCGAAAAAGGCAGAATCGATTTCCGCTAAAGTTCGACCGGGAAGTCTCGGTCGGTAGAAACCCATGACTGGCAAGACAAACTCACGGCGATAGGTTTCGGCGTTGACCTCGCAACCACCAAGCTTGAGAAGAGTCTTGTTGGTCGCAACCAACGTTGCATCAAAATCATCAGCAAGCGTACCCGACCAGTCGAAGATCAGATTCTCGATCATGCCAATGCTGTCACTTCCACGACCTCCGGGATCGCTTCTTTGAGCCTGGTCTCGATCCCCATCTTCAGCGTCAAGGCACTACTGGGGCAACCGTGACAGGCCCCTTTCATCTGCAAGAGCACGACACCAGCATTGAAACCAACGTATTGAATGTCGCCGCCGTCCATGGCTACTGCTGGCCTTATCTGTTCATCAAGGATCTTGCGAATTCTAACTTCCACGTCTTCAATGTTGCCCGTTACCAGGGCAGGCTGTGCATCCTCGTGGATGATTGCGCCGCCACTTTCCAAATGGCTCTTGAGAGCCCCAGAAACCATGACCTGGAGTAGTTCCCAAGCAACGTTGGGGTGTTTTGTCACCGTCACGAAGTCAGCACCAATAAAGACGCCGACTACACCTTGTTGACAAAAAAGGGCTTGTGCCAAGGGCGAATCCGATGCCGACTCGGCACTCGAAAAGTCAAAAGGGCCGTTGTCAACGATCACCGCCCCCCAACTGAATTTCAGTGAGTTGGGGTTTGGTGTCGGTTCAACTGTGATGTTGATGGCGTCGCTCATGGTATCTCCGGATTTTGGGCTCAACCTTCCTGAGCGATCAGATTCAAAGCGCTCCCGGCTTTGAACCAGGCGATTTGTTCCGCGTTTAATGTGTGATTCAGAGTCGCCTCGTCACAAGTTCCCCCAGCGTGTTTGATCACCATCTTCACTGTGCTCATTGGCGCAAGATCAGCCAGTCCTTCGATGTTGATGCGATCATCTTCTTTGATCTTGTCGTAGTCCGCGGGATCAACAAAGGTCAAGGGCAAGACACCCTGTTTCTTGAGATTGGTTTCGTGGATACGAGCAAAAGACCGCACGATAACGGCCTTGGCGCCCAAAAACCGCGGTGACATGGCGGCATGCTCGCGACTTGAACCTTCGCCATAGTTGACATCACCAATCGAAACCCAACCGTGACCGTTGGCCTTGTAGTTGCGGGCGATCGCGGCGTAGTTTTTACTCTCTTCCGCCGACAACTGATCACGTCCCATCCCTGTCTCACCGGAAAAAGCATTGATCGCACCCAGGAACATGTTGTCAGAGATTTTGTCCAGGTGACCCCGGTATTTCAGCCATGCACCAGCTGGAGAAATGTGATCCGTCGTGCATTTCCCTTTGGCCTTCACTAAGACAATTAGGTCTTCAAAATCTTTCCCGTCCCACGCTTGGAATGGTTCCAGAAGTTGTAGTCTTTCGGAATCGTCTGCAACCTCAACTTTGATAGCGGAGCCATCTTCGGGCGGATCAATCAGTCCTCCTTCGGCTTTTTCGAAACCGTTAGCAGGAAGTGCGTCAGCAACAGGTGGCTCGAACTTGAACTTGCTGCCGTCGGCCGCTTCAAGTTCATCGGTCAACGGGTTGAATCCAAGGTCGCCAGCGAACGCCATGGCGGTGACAATCTCTGGACTGCCAATGAAACCCAAAGTTTCCGGATTAGCATCGTTGCGGCCCCGGAAGTTACGATTGAAAGAGGTGATAATGGAGTTCTTGTCGCCTTTCTTGCTGTCATCCCTTTGCCACTGACCGATACAAGGGCCGCAGGCGTTAGCAAGGACAGTCGCCCCCACGGATTCGAGAGCTTCAAGTTGACCATCTCTCTTGATAGTCTCGAAGACCTTGTCTGATCCGGGCGAGACCCAGAATTGAGTGGCCGTCTTCAAACCCTTGGCTTTGGCTTGATTGACCAGATGAGTTGTCCGCCCGATGTCTTCATAGGAAGAGTTCGTGCAACTGCCAATCAGCGCGGAGGACAATTTGCGCGGATAGTCGTTCGCCTGGCAATCAGCCGCCATCTGGCTCACAGGGCGAGCCAAGTCCGGCGAATGAGGGCCAACGACGTAGGGCTCAAGCGTGTCAAGATCGATCTCAACAACTTCGTCGTAGAACTTGGCCGGGTCGGCCAGAACTTCGGCATCCGCCGTGAGACAGTCGGAGAATTCCTTGGCAAGATCGGCAATGTCGGCTCTTTCGGTGAGCCGCAGATAGTCACCCATAGCTTCATCATAGGGAAAGACCGAAGTTGTCGCTCCCAACTCAGCGCCCATATTAGTGATGGTTGCTTTTCCAGTACATGAGATGCTGTTGGCGCCGTCACCGAAGTACTCGACAATTTTGTCGGTGCCACCCTTGGTCGTCAACAAGCCACAAAGACGTAGGATGACATCTTTGGGCGAAGTCCAACCATTGAGCTTGCCTTTGAGATGGACGCCGATGAGTTTGGGATACTTGACTTCCCAAGGCAGACCAGCCATGACATCGACAGCATCAGCGCCACCCACCCCCACAGCGATCATGCCTAGGCCGCCGGCATTCGGCGTATGAGAATCTGTGCCTATCATCATGCCACCAGGAAAAGCATAATTCTCCAGCACGACCTGGTGGATGATTCCCGCCCCCGGTTTCCAAAAACCGATACCGTAGCGTTGCGACACGCTACTGAGAAAATCGT
>JAJRYU010000745.1 GCA_024275615.1 Planctomycetota bacterium | reverse complement strand
CGTGCCTTGACGGTAACAGAGCTTCTTGCTGGTGACCGCTCAAGGCCATTCGCGAAAGCCGTCGTTGTGTTTGCTTCTCTGTTGGTTGTTCTTCTTTTCACCGTTTACGTAGCGAGTCAGTTTCAAGGCGCTGGCAAGGCATTTGCCGAGTCGTTCGCGATTACCGAAACCAAAGCGGCGATGGTCGGTGCGGCTATTGTCTTGGTTTATACCCTCCTTGGCGGCTTCTGGGCCGTAAGTTTGACCGACACTTTGCAAGGCACGATGATGGCCATCACTGCTTTGGTTTTACCCATTGTCGCCCTCGTGGCGGTAGGGCCCGGCGAACTTATTGCGCAACTTGAGGCCGTACCCCAAGAAGGCTATTGGAGTCTCTTTGGCGGACGAGGCGGGGCCGCAGCCTTGGGGTTCGTTGTTGGCATCTTTGGCATTGGATTGGCCTACCCAGGACAGCCCCATGTGGTCAATCGTTTCATGGCTCTTGACGAGAAAGAGCAGGCTTTGGTCCAAGCTCGGCGCATCGCAATGACCTGGGCGATTGTGATCTATGCTGGCATGATTGTCTTGGGATGGTGTGGCCGAGTTTTGTTTGCTGATTTGGTCGACAGTGAAAGAGTGTTGATTTCGGTGGCGAATCGGCTTCTGCATCCAGTCCTTGCCGGAGTCATGGTAGCAGCCGTTCTGTCAGCGATCATGTCCACTGCGGATAGCCAATTACTTGTGGCTGCTTCGGCCGTCGTCCATGATATTGGTTTCAAAGCGGCGGCCGCTCGGCCTCTTTTGTGGTCAAGGCTCGTGATCACCGCCATTAGTGGCTTGGCTGTTGGCGTAGTCTTTTGGGGAAGCCACTCAATTTTCGACCAAGTCCTCTTCGCTTTCAGTGCAGCCGGCGCAGCTTTTGGCCCACCTCTCCTTGCGGTTTGTTTCGGCAGGCGGCCGACTTGCTTGCGAATCTTGAGTGCCATGGTCGTTGGTACAGCGGCCGTACTCGTGGCGCGCTTTGTTGTGGCCAGCAGCGATTGGCGTTCACAGACGATGCTATTTGAATATACCCTACCGACGGCCTTGTCTGCATTGATCGTCTTTACTTCGAGACGCGAGTCCGAGGTCTGATTCCAGGGGCCGTTTCCAGGAGCACTTCGAAAAGTGCATTCTCAGGCATGTCTTTGCGCCATGCCAGATGGACAGGAAATTCTACTTTTGGTCGCGATATTTTCTTTGAGGTGATGCCACAATCTTGGGGGCCATCGGGCATCAAAGAAGGAACCAGAGAATAGCCCAACCCAGCTTCCACCAATGCCATGATGCTGTCTGCCGACCCTGCTCTTAGAATCCTCTCCGGGTTGATGCCGAAGGAGTTGAGTGCTTCCATTTGCAAGTTTTCCGGCAGCATGTCGCGGTGGTAGGCGATGAAAGTCTCGTCAGCAAAGTCGCGTATTGAAAAACGACTCCTCGCAGCGATGGGATGGGCGCTGGGAACCACCAAGAAAGGCTTCAACGTTGCGACTTGGACTGCTGCGATGTCGTGAGGAATTTTTACCAAATGACAAATAAGGACGTCAGCTTTGCCGCTTTGAAGATCAATAACTCCGGGATTGCGCATCTCGTTGAGCTCAAGTCT
>JAJRYU010000744.1 GCA_024275615.1 Planctomycetota bacterium | reverse complement strand
TGCATCGGTTTGTCGTTCTCTCAGCCAAGGGCGAGCGGCATTTTCGATGGAGCCCTTAGAGTACCGCCCGGTACCGCCTCAGTTGGTGAGCAAGCTCATTCCTTGAGGATCAGTCTGGGAAGGCTCTGACTTTTTTATCGTTGAAGACATTTGCTTCTCACTTATTGAGCAAGCTGATCATTGTAAGCCTCTATGAGCATGAGGTTTGTGGTTAATTTGACTCTAAGGTGGAAGGCCGAGCACAAAGCCTTTTTTGGGTTTGTGTGAACTGATAAAGTCCCCTCCCTCAAATCGGGGAGTGAAGTCTGTGTGAAAGCAGGATTTACGGACGCAGGGTCGTTGTCTTGGGCTTGCCTGAGATCACTACCCTTGGTCGTTAAGACCAAACAGCAAAGTGACCGGAGCGAAATCCGGCGAATCGGATAGAAACGAAATGAACGACAAGATCAAAATTCGCCTGGAAGGGTACGATCACGAGTCGATTGACAAATCGGCAACGGAGATCGTCGAGGTTGCGCGCCGTACGGGTGCCAGTCTCGTTGGGCCGATCCCACTTCCCACGAAGATCGAGCGCTATACGGTTCTGCGATCACCTCACATCGACAAGAAGTCGCGTGAGCAGTTCGAGATCAGGACGCATAAGCGTGTGGTCTATTTGAAGAACCCGACTAAGAAGACTGTGGATGCGCTTTCGCGTCTCAATCTCCCAGCGGGCGTCGAAGTTAAAATCAAAGCATAGCGTAAGGGCCCGTGAGCCAACCTCACGGGCTTCTCGTTATTAAGGACGAAGAGATGGCGAAGTTCATCCTGGGTCGCAAAGGCCGCATGACCCAAATGTTTACCGAAGAAGGCCAGGTCATCCCAATCACATTGGTTGAGGTCGGACCTTGTTACGTGACCAAGCTTCTGACCGAGAAGAGCGATGGCTACAACGCTCTTCAGATCGGTTTTGAGGAAACCCGCGAAAAGGTGCTTTCCAAGGCTGAGGTTGGTCACTGCAAGAAGGCTGGCGTGGCACCTCAACGCCACTTGCGCGAGTTGCGCTTGGGTGCTCCTTCTTCGATGGAGCTTGGAGCTGAAATCAAAGCTGATGTCTTTGAGATTGGCGACATCGTTGACGTGGTGGGTACGAGCAAGGGGCGTGGTTTTGCTGGCGTTATGAAGCGCTACAACTTTGCCGGCGGCCGTATGACTCACGGTGGCATGGCTCGTCGTCGGCCAGGTTCGATTGGTATGAGTGCTTATCCCGGCAAGGTGTTTAAGGGCAAGAAAATGTCCGGGCACTACGGGTCCGAGCGTGTCACGACCAAGAACCTGCATATAGTGGGCGTTGATGTTGAGCGCGGTTTGCTGATGGTTAAGGGGGCAGTTCCCGGACATCGCGGCGGCTTGGTTCAGATCACACAATCAGTTTCAACGGCTTCCGCGTAGAGCGAAGGCGAGGAGTAGACCATGGAAACCACACTCTACCAGGGTGGCAAAGTTGCGAAGGGCGAAGTCGAAACTGACTTCTTGGGCGATATTGTCCGAGTCCGTCTCTTGCGTCACTCGGTCCGTATGTATGAGACAAATCAGCGCTCTGGCACCCATAGTGTCAAAGGGCGTAGTGATCTGTCATACACCAAGAAAGCGGCCTTTCGCCAGAAGGGTACAGGCCGTGCTCGTGTTCGTCATGTTCAAGCCACGCAGTGTCGTTCCGGTGGTGTTCCTCACGGCCCTAAGGTTCGTGACTACACCTATCAAATGCCACGTCGTGCTAAGGTTGAGGCTCTGCGGTCATCCCTTTTGAGCAAGTTTCGTGACAACGAAGTCGCAGTTGTGGACTCCCTGGTCTACGACGCACCCAAGACCAAGCAGATGGTGGCCATGCTCAACGATTTGGGTATGCGCAAGAGCTGCTTGATTGTAACTGACATTCGCTGCGACAACCTGCTGCTTTCGGCGCGCAACCTGAACCGCATTCATATTATGCGGGTCGAAGAGGTAAACGCCTATCACCTTCTCTACTTCAAGAACCTCATTATTACTGAGGGCGCTCTTGAGCAGATTCGGGAGAAGACCACCCATGCATCTTGATGCAACAGAAATCATTCGTCGGCCTTTGATCACCGAGCGCAACATGCATCGGTCAGAAGTCCGCAACCAGTACACCTTCGAGGTGGTCCCTTCTGCCAATAAGATTCAGATCCGCTTGGCAGTTGAGAAGTTGTTCAATGTCCGCGTTACCAACGTGAACACGGTCAACTTCAAGGGCAAGAAGAAACGCCGCGGGATGCACTTGCATATGGCCGGCAAGATGAAGAAAGCCGTCGTGACCATTCACGCGGATGACAAGATCGACCTGCTGTAGGCAGGGGGACGAGGAGAACTGAAATGGCAATTCGGCGGTTTAAGCCGACATCACCGGGAAGGCGACATGGTTCCGTGCTTGATTTCCGCTAGGAAATCACCTGCACAGAGCCAGAAAAGAGCCTTTTGGAGTCGCAAAGGCGCACTGGTGGTCGCAACAGTTACGGACGCATGACGACACGTCGTCGTGGTGGTGGTGCCAGGCATCACTATCGTTTGATTGATTTCAAGCGCAACAAGGATGGCATTCCTGCCAAGGTCAAGACTATCGAGTATGACCCTAACCGGACCGCCAACATCGCACTTCTTGTCTATGCTGACGGCGAAAAGCGCTATATCCTCGCCCCAAAAGGCTTGGAAGTCGGGCGCTTGGTTATGAGTGGCCCCGAATCAGAGCCCAAAGTTGGCAACGCCATGAAGCTCTGTGACATCCCTCTTGGCCTCGACATACACAATGTGGAGTTGCAGCCCGGACGCGGCGGCCAATTGTGTCGCAGTGCTGGGACCGTTGCCCGCCTGATGGCTCGTGACGGAAAATATGCGACTGTTGTCTTGCCTTCCGGTGAAATGCGTCGGATTCACACGGAGTGCCGCGCTACCATTGGCAGTATCGGTAACTCGGATCATCAACACGTTTCCCTTGGTAAAGCCGGCCGCAACCGCCACAAGGGGCGTCGCCCCAAGGTGCGTGGTACAGCTCAAAACCCAGTCGCTCACCCGATGGGCGGCGGTGAAGGTCGAAGCGCTGGTGGACGTCATCCTTGCTCACCAACAGGTGTGCTTGCCAAAGGCGGGCGCACTCGGAAGCGGAACAAGGCCAGCAATAAATTCATCATGCGTCGACGCAAGAAGAGGAAATGAGGAACGCTAAGATATGAGTCGTTCAACGAAAAAGGGCCCGTTTATCGACGAGAAGCTCTGGAAGAAGGTCGAGAAACTCGACCAGGCGCGCAAGCGCGAAGCCATCAAGACTTGGGCTCGCGCCTGCACGATCTGTCCAGAATTCGTCGGGCACACCTTCAACGTCCACAATGGACGTCTCCACATGAAGGTCTACGTCACAGAAGATATGGTCGGGCACAAGCTCGGCGAGTTTGCGCCAACCCGCACTTACCGCGGACACGGCCGAGACAAGAAGAAGTAAGGCTTCGCCATGGAATTCAAAGCGAGTCATAGATACGCGCCGCTTTCGGCACGCAAAGCAAGGCTGGTCATCGACATGGTCCGTGGGTTGTCTGTTAACGCAGCCCTTGACGTGCTCGGTACGACACACCGTCGTGCTGGTGCCATGATCAATAAGGTCATCAAGTCAGCCGTCGCTAATGCAGAACACGAAAAGGCAATGTCCGCCAACGATTTGTACGTCAAGGTGGCCCTCATTAATGAAGGTCCACTGAAGCAGGGTCGCCTGCGATGGCGTCCAGGAGCGATGGGGCGGATGAATCCGTTTCGCAAACGCACGAGCCACATTCATGTGACCCTTGGCGTTATCGAGAGTGGTTCGAAGTCGAACCAAAAGAAGGCCGCGCAAAGCGCGGAAGAATAGGACTGAGCCGCGCTGGCGGTGAGGAGCACCTTAATGGGACAGAAAATCAATCCAACTGGCTTTCGCATAGGCATCACTTTGCCTTGGATAAGTCGATGGAATGCGCCGAAAAACGAGTTCTCGAAGCTGATCGCTGAGGATTTCAAGATCCGTAAGCACATCCAGAAGAATTACGAATTCGCTGGCGTGTCGCAGATCGAGATCGAACGAAGCGGTGAAGTTGTGACGGTCATTATTTCAACAGCACGTCCCGGCCTTCTCATTGGTCGCAAGGGTCGCAAGCTGGATGAGATGAAAGCCGAATTGCAAAAGATGATGGGTGGCACGAATC
>JAJRYU010000743.1 GCA_024275615.1 Planctomycetota bacterium | reverse complement strand
TATCGGGTTGATAGATTCGATTGATGTCAATGTTGATCGCGCACTGTCCATAGTGAGCAGTGAGCGGGAGTCCATGTCCCAGAGGCCCTCGATAGTCCAAGCGAGGAATGGCCTCTTGCCAGTCCTTTTCGCCGTAAACGACGATGCCCAGATCCACAAGAGCCTTGACAACAGCGATACGCTTGTTTGATGCCAGCGCTTCCCCGGCGATGACGATGACATCCGCTTCGCCTTCTGGCAGTTCAATGACCGCTGGCAGCCCGTTCGAGTTGAGCATGTCGAGGAGGCGCTCTTCAAGATCGGGGCAGATTGGGTTGGTATCGATCTTCTGACGGAGTTCGTCAAGGCCCTGCAGAAACCCGCGCCATTTTCCGGCTTCAGCACTTTGGCCTTGAGACAATTCTTCGAGGATTTCTCTGTGCTTTTGTCCCTGCTTGCGCATGCAAGATCCTACGAATGACAGTAATGGCGCTGTCGTTGGCGGATCTAGGTGCACCTGAGGGTGCCTCAGGTTGGTGTCGGCGGCCAAGGGAAGAAAAGACACGTTCTCATAACCAGCGTCGGCGAAAACCTTGATTCGCTTATGCCGCCAAGTGAAGACACGCGTCGCCGTGGCCGCCCGATCTGCCGGGCTCAAGCACGGAATCGTTGACGCCGTTGGATCAATTTCCCATGCCAAGTACGGGAAACCAAAGCGGCCAGCCAGGTTTCCCAGGTCAGGGGAAAAGTTGACCGAAAAAGCGAACTTGGGAGCTACCAAAGCCAGCTCTCGGGCAATCTGTTCTGCTGTCAAAGCTCCAGCGTCGATGCGAAAAACATCGAGCCCAGTTTTTGCGAATTGGGCGGCACATTCGGCAACGAGGAGTTCACCATGGAGAATGGCTACGGTGTTGCTTTCTGGCGCCGCACTCCCCCTTGCGTCTTGTGCCTCCAAGCGGGTCATGAGGTGTCGCCTTGCCCACCACTGAATCGTCTCCAGGTGAGGGTGAAAAACAACCTTTGCGACGGGAGGAAGGGCAGTGGCCCACAAATCGGCCCCGAGAAGGAATTGCACCTCTTCATTCAAGATCCAAGGAACGAAATCGAATCTTGACAACGCCAGTGTCATCAGCGAAGGATCGGACTCAAAGACGATCACATTCTGGGAAGGGGACTTCTGGGTGAGGAATTTATGGGCTCTTTCTCCGGTCCCAAGCCCAGCCAGGAATACTGAGCCAGCGTTGGGGAAAACATGCTCTGGTGCGCTGCACAAGAGGTCTTGAGGCGATTCCCCAATCTGATGGAGGCTTCGATGGAATTGTCTGTGAACAAGGTGCTGATCGCTCACATTTTGTACTGTCAGTCGTTCATGGATACCGGCGGCGTGCAAATGGGCTGCTAGGTCCGGCTGCGTTTGTGCAAGCGCTGCCAAATTTCCCTCTCGGGTCTGTTCCGAAAATCCCAAGTCAGTCCATGTCATCGCTGATGTTGCCATGGTGGTATCTTGGCGCAATCGCCCGGATTTCGCCACCCATAACATGGTTGGTTGCCGTGCTGGCAATTGGCAAGATTGGCGGTGATCTACCAAACACTGATAAGACCCTTCTTTTTCGCCATGGACCCAGAGAGAGCCCATCACCTGGCCCTGTGGTTCTTGCGCTGGGCGTCTCGCTTGCCCCTTGTTCCTGCGTTGCTCAACTTCCTCTTCGGGTTTCACGACGAGACGATGGCCCAAGAAATCTGGGGCATTCGATTCCCCAACCCAATTGGATTGGCGGCTGGCTTCGACAAGAATTCCCAGGCCTTGCCAGCGCTGGGGAGAATGGGATTTGGTTTCGTTGAGGTCGGCGCCATCTCATCTGAGGCCAGGCCAGGAAACCCACGGCCGCGGATTTTTCGATTGAAGGCCGATCATGCTTTGATCAACCGCATGGGACTCCCCAATCCTGGCGCTCAAGAAACGGCGAGGCGCTTGGCACAGCTGGGCAAAAGGCCAGTACCGATCTTGGCAAACATCGTCAAGAATGCCGACCTCGATGGGGACGTGGCGTTGATGGCTGCCGACTACGTCAAAACTCTGACAGCCATATTTCCGCATGTCGATGGTTTCACCGTCAATGTGAGTTGTCCGGCGACTCCGAATCTGAAGGCCTTCAACGAAAAGCAAGCCCTTTTCGACTTGCTCAAGCTGCTCAGTCAGGAGAGAGACGCACTCGTCGCGGGATCGAGTTGCAACAAGAAGCCACTTATCGTCAAAGTCTCTCCAGATGTTGATGACGCCGAAAAGGCCGTCCTCATCGAGGCCTTTGAGGCTGGGCTTATGGACGGTGTGGTCCTCACGAACACAACCACCACGAGGCCTTCTACTTTGAAGACTGAGGGTGATGTCCTTAAGCAACAAGGAGGTCTCTCAGGCGCTCCCTTGTTTCCCATATCCTTGGCCTTGGTAAAGGAATTCGCCGAACGATCTGCTGGTAAGCTTCCCATCATTGCCGTGGGTGGTATCTCCACAGCTGAACAAGCTCACCAGATGCTCAAGGCGGGCGCGAGTTTGGTTGAGATCTACACCGCCTTTGTCTACGAAGGGCCATCCTTGCCAAAGAAACTCGCCCAAGGTTTGCGTGGACCGCTTGGATGGCGTCCACGCCCCTGATCGGTCCAACGCTGCGGCTATTGTCGGTTGTACTTGGTGTCCAGAAGCTTGAATCGCCCCTGTGCCAACTCTAACGCCAACATGTAGTGAGCCGTGACGAACGATGGCCCCCAGGTGCGATCAGCATGGTGCTTCATTTGACGACTCTCATGGGTCGGGCGGCAGCCGAATGCGCCGTCTTTTGTCCGTGACGCCATGATGAAAGGCCGCCAAGTCTTCCAGTATTTGCCATAGGCTTTCTTGCCTTGAATCGCTGAAGAAAGGGCCCCGTTAAGGACGTGCATCGTCGGCGAGGCATGCCCCTCGTAGAGCGTGCCCAGTTGGCGAGAATAGTATTTGACCATGCTGGATTGAAGTTCTTTGCCCTTGCCAATTTGGCTGAGAGCCCAATGGGCACCGGCGGTTCGTCCAGGATCTCCCGCCCCTTTTTGTCCCGGACGCGGTGAGTAGGCCACACCCCCTCCAGAGGTGCATGCTTTCACATATTGAAATCCCTTGACGAGCTTTGCATTGTTGAGCTGGATACCAAGGCGGTGGGCCATGCCCATGCCGCCAAGAGCTAGGTTGCTCATGATCTCCAATTCCAGGTAGTTAAGTGCGTTCGGGCCACCAGGTCCATGAGCCCACCCGCCACTGGTTTCTTGGTTCTCTTCCAACTTGAGCACGATCTCTGTGAGTTTCTGTTGCGCCAGTGGAATCTGTTTCTGGGCACAGTATTCAGCCAAGAAGATGGCGGCATAACTGAGAGACCAATTCGTTTGGTTCCAATTAGATTTGCCTCCGGCCGCTGAGATCATCCCTTTTTCTCGTTCTATTCCCGCATTCTCCATGACGAACTGAGCAGCCCTCGCAACGTTCTCGTTGTACTTTTCCTGTCCGCTTCCCAACCAAGCGAGGCCGCAAAGTGACGCCGTTGCCACGGCATGGTTTTGGTTTGAGACGTGCTGCTGCTGGCCTGTTTCTTTTTGGCGGGCACTCAAGAAGTCTAACCCCTCGCTGATAATCTTGGCTGTCTTGGCGCACTTGTGGGGATTGCTCTTAGCTGGCTTGGCATAGGGCCGAACCGGAACTTCGACTTTCGTTTTCTTGCCTTGTCTTTTTACTACCAAGATGATCTTGCCGAAGGCTTCCTTTGTTTTCTTGGCTTCGGCCTTTTCGATGAGGGCGCAGAGCTTGTTGATGATCGCATCATCGGTCTTACCGGTGAGTTTCTTGCCACCGGCCTTGATGATGATGTCGTTAATCTGAAGCCCGCCTTTTTTCGCGAGTCCTTCGGGGAAGACCTCTTTCACTTCAATACCCGAGTCTTCGTCGTGCCCACTTACGATGCCTTGGGCTTCAATGCCGCCAAGTGGGTAATAATCCGGTTCTCGGTTGAATCCCCTTTGCGCAAGACATGAGCCCGCGGTGAACGCCGAGATGAAGACGAAAAGAAGCATAGATTGACGCATTTGGGGCAGTCCCAGTGGATTACGAGTACGAGCTAGAACGAGAAGCGAGGAGGTTGGTGATGATGGTACTACTATAGGAGTTGGCTGTGCTGGTTCAAGGATTGTCTATGGAGCCAGAGTCTTCTTCAGCATCTCGGCTTCTGCCACGAGAGGCGAATTCGGATTCGCTTCCAAGAAAGACGTGAGATCTTTCCTTGCCCTTCGAGGTGCCCCCATCTCTCGCCATGCCCGAGCCGACATCAAAAGTGTAGCAGGCATTTTCTTGCAGGCCTCCGCCATGTCGCGGAGTTCTGACAAGACATAACTTGGTTGGCTCTCAACGAGCTTTTGCAAGCGTCCGAGCTTGAGGCAAATCTCAGCTTCGATCTTGTAGCGATCTCTTTGTCCCTTGCTCTTGAGCATGTCCGCTATGCGCCCGGCCTCATCAAAGTAGTCCGAAGCGGCGGCGAAATTTCCAGCCGCTTTGCATTCCTCGGTGAGGTCAGTCAAGAGCCGGAACTTGATCGTCTTGAGCTCACTTCCTTGATTGCGCAGATAGTCGGAAGCGTCGTATTTTTCTTCAGCTTCGTAGAGTTTGATTTCGGCGGCGCGAATCTCACCCTTAGCTCGCAGAGACTTGACTTCCTTCAACAGGTTCGCGAATTCAGTGAGCACCATTTTCTCTGTCGTGCGTTCGCGCTCAGCCTTGGCCTCTACGATCAATGCCGCAGCTCTTGCTTTTGCCTTCGATTCCGGGATAAGAAGGTCGTTCGCTTTTTCCGCCAAGTTAATACGTTCATCGAGATCCATGGTCGCTTCTGCTTGAGCCAAGAATGCCATGCCACGCTTTTCAGCCTTGGCATGGGTTTCGTGGTCCAATTCCGGTACGTCGAGTTCAGCGTCCGAATGATCATCGTGCTGGGGTGGATCGGAGAGCCCCAGGGCGACGGATATTTTTTGGTACTGCTTCTTGCCGTCAGGACTGAGGGTAAACCATCCAACGGGAATCAAAGTGAGCACCAGTGCTGCCAACAAGATTGTTCCAACACGGGATTTCTTTTCCACCGCTGGCCATTTCGCTGTGCCGGGAGCGTCATCGTCTTGAGAAGCAGCATCGATGGCATGCAGGAGTTCTGCTGAACTTTGAAATCGTGCGCTGGGTTTCTTTTCCAAGCAACGCATCAAGATAGCGTCGAGGTTTTCCGGGATGTGAGGGGCGATGTCTCTGAGGCGCGGGGGTGCCGTCTCGAGGTGATGCTGCATCGTGTCTTGGTTGGGGAAGACGTTCTTGCCAGCGAGCAACTTGAAGGACAAGCAGCCAAAAGCGTAGATGTCAGAACGGGCGTCAGGTTTTTTCCCCAGCCATTGTTCCGGGGCCATGTAAGCTGGCGTTCCGGAAATAGAGATATTGATCGTCGAGTCCTTGCCACTTGTCTCGTTGCGGATGTGAGCGATGCCGAAGTCTGTGAGCTTGAGCGTGCCGTCACCGGCGAGAAGGACGTTGTGGGGTTTTAGGTCCCGGTGGATGAGGCCAGAATCATGAGCGGCGCAGAGTGCCTTGAGGACCTGTCGGGCATATCTGAGATAGCGGTCAACCGAAATGCGACCACATTCCTTCAGGACCGTGGCGAGGCTCACTCCTTCCACCATCTCCATGGCAATGAAGGGGCGGTTCTTCCAGAATCCCACTTCGTAGATAGTCACGACGTTGGGATGATTGAGACGGGCAGCCTTGCGTGCTTCTACCAGGATTTCGCGTGCCGTTCCTTCATCGCCAACGCGATGCGGGAATTTGATAGCAACGTAGCGCTGCAAGAGGTTGTCAAACGCCTTGCAGACCTCACCTTGGCTGCCTTCGCCAAGAACGGCATTCAAGGTGAAACGGTCCGGAGGTTGGACAATCTCTGTCCCAGTGCTGGCGTCTGAGAGCCCCCCCGTCCCTCCGGTTTCACTCGGTGCCGCCGTATAGGTGATATCTGGATCCGGGAGGCCAGGGGATTGGATGCGGCGAGTCTTTTTCTTGTCTTCTTCGGATGCCATGACAACAGGATAACCAATTCCGTGGGATTCTCGCTCCAGGGAGTGGGACAAAAGTGACAAAAAAAGGCGAGAGTTCACTTTTAAACTCTCGCCGTTGTCATTTCTTGACGGTTTTGAGCCGGATCCTAGCTGGTGCCAAGAAGCTCGGCCAACCGAACTGCATCGGGCCCGGAACGTAGACGCTCGAAGGCTGCAGCCTCCAATTGGCGGACTCGTTCGGCGGAAACGCCAATCTCCTTGCCGATTTCACCCAAGGTGCAGGGGCGGTCGGCACCAATGCCAAAACGCATACGAAGAATCTTCTGATGTCGTTCCGGCAAAGTGACCAAGGAATCACGAATCAATGCGCGGATGTCAGCGGCAATGACTTCTTGTTCCGGTGCCACGGCATTCTTGTCGCCCACCAAGTCACCCAGGCGAGTTTCATCGTCTGGACCCGATTCCAAAGAAAGAACAGGGCGATTGACTGTTGGGTTTGCCAGCATGTCATTCAGCTTGGCGCGGGCTTCACCAGGACCGTTCTCGAAATCCTCCATCATCGCCTCTTTCTGGGCTTTGCGGAGATTCTGAGTGACGTTGACGGGCAGGCGAATGGTCCGGCTCTTTTCTTCCAAGGCCCGCAAGATGGCCTGCCTAATCCAAAGATAGGCATAGGTTGAAAAACGCACCGAGAAACGGGCCGAGAAGGACTCTGTTGAGCGAATGAGGCCCAAGTTGCCTTCTTGGATCAATTCCACGTAGGCCATGGGGCCACCTTCAAATTTCCGGGCCACACTCAGCACCAAACGCAAGTTGCGCTCAATGAGTGGCCGGCGTTCGGCAATGAAGGCGCGCCGGAAACCGTGGATCTTTGCTTCCAAACGGGCTCCACCTTTTTTGATGGCAGCTTGCTTGTATCGCTCCAGGGGTGCGGGACGCAGCCCAACCCACAAGAGGGCGCGTACCAAGGGGCAAACGCCTCCTTTACGACCTCCAGCAAAAGGACGGGCGATCCGCCTGCCTCGGGAAGCGAAAAGGTTGTGCAATCGTTCGGCCAAGGCCTCGACGTCCTTGCCGCCAGGTTTGGCTTTTGGTGGACCAGGAATGATGGAGCGGGCACTGATTTCCTCCCGTTTCCATTTTTCTAGGTCGTCCCAAACCGCCTGCAAGCCGGCTTCGGTGCCGAGAAAGCTCTCGGTCCATCGATGTCGGGCCATGATCAAGTTGCCCAGAAGAAGATGTTCCTCCGGCGGACTTAGAAGTTCATGACTGCCGACTTCCTGAAGATAAGCCCCCAACCCGTCACCGGGCTGAATGCCACTTCCTTTGTCGTCGTATGTGCTCAGTCTTGCCATGTTTCATTCCTCGAGTTTCCTACCCGAGGCCACTCTTGCTCTTGTTCAGTTTTCGGACGTTCGCCATACAACCTTCAAAAGTTGAGGTTAGGCGAAGTTGCCCGCTTTCTTGTTTTCTTCAATCTCAGATGCGAGTCTTCGTTATCTAAACAGTCCTGGCAAGGTGGGTATTCCATGGCTTTCGCTGCCATGCGGTGTCCTTTGCACCACCTTCCGATCGCTGTTTAGCTCTGCCGAAGTATAGACGGTTGGAATCCTCCCGTGTGAGGCTTTCCTGGATCATCATTGAGAAACAACCTACATACGGACTTCCTAGAGGAAATGCCAGCGAAATTGTTCCGACAGGGTTGATTCTGACTCCATTTTTG
>JAJRYU010000057.1 GCA_024275615.1 Planctomycetota bacterium | reverse complement strand
GGCCTTTCTGATGTCTCTGGTCGCGCTCCCTTGGCTCCTCATGAAACGCGACGCGGAGAGCAACGAAGACCTCAAGAACATGCTCAAGATGAGCGACGTCGCGGTCAACCTAGGAACGGTTTTCATTCTCGCTGGCTTAGTTCTAGGAGGTGTTTGGGCCAACGATTCTTGGGGACGGTTCTGGGGCTGGGATCCAAAAGAGACATGGTCGCTCATCCTCTTTTTGTGGTTCCTGATGATTGTCCATGGTCGCTTCACCAAGAAGATCAATGCTTTTTGGAATGCCTGGCTCATCTTCATGGGCGGCAATGTACTGCTCTGGACTTATTATGGCACCAACGAACTCTTGTCGGGATTGCACTCATATGCCAATTCCGCCGGAGGTGGCGGCTTCTGGGGCAATCTCGTTCATGAAAAGAACCTCTGGTTTGTCTTCACATCAGGGGGCATGTTGGCCATCTCTATCCTTTCTGCCATCGTCTACTTGGTGCGCGGAAAGAAGATAACGTCCTCAGCTGTAGTCAAGCCGGCAACTGAATAGAATCTAACCCAGGGCTCAATGGCGCGGACAACCGTCGCCTTTGAGCCTATTTGATTGCCCCAAGAAAGCGCCCCCTTACCACCATGCCAACCCGCGCTGAATCTGCCGAAGCCGAAAAAAAACGCATTTCATCAGTCCTGCGCCGACTCAATCGTCATTTCCCGGATCCAAAATGTGAGTTGGATTACCAGGGGACGTATCAGCTACTGGTCGCCGTCATCCTCTCGGCGCAATGCACCGACGTCAGAGTCAACATCGTAACGCCGCCCTTATTTGCAGCGTTTCCGGATCCTCCCGCCATGGCCAAAGCCACTCAAGCCCAAGTCGAAGCTTTGGTCAAGAGCACTGGGTTCTTTCGCAACAAGGCGAAGAACATCATCGCCACATCTAAGCGCCTTGTTGAGTCTTTCGGTGGCAATGTCCCTGCCAACATGGAAGACCTCTTGAGCCTGCCCGGAGTGGCACGCAAGACTGCGAACGTTGTCTTGGGGGAGTGTTTTGGCATCGCCGAAGGCGTCGTCGTAGATACACACGTCAATCGCCTGAGCAACCTACTCTCGTTGACCAAGTCACAAGACCCCAAACGAATTGAAAAAGACTTGATGGCGCTTCTGCCTAAGAAAAGATGGATCAAATTTGCCCATCAGCTCATTCTTCACGGCCGCAGGACTTGCATCGCTCGACGCCCAAAATGCGACGCGTGCTTTCTTCTTGAGCATTGCCCGGGGAATAGCGCTTAGCATCCGCAACTAAGGTCTTGCGCAACAAACGCGAGCGCAGCACGTCGGTCCGTCCTTTCTCCTTCTCTTTTTCTTCTCTGTCGAGAAACATTTCTCGGTCCGAAGATCCCAAGATGAACGTCCAAGAAAACGGATACGGACATTCTCCCGTGAGGAAAATGAATGACGAAAAATATCTTGATTGCTGCGCTCTTGTTCAGCTCAACACTCTTGCCCGCGCAAGTCTCCGGGAGCTATCAGAGGCTCTCTGGCGCGAGACTCAGCCGTTTCCTGAAGACCAAGGGGCTAAGCGAGTCCGGCCGCAACGTGTCATTCCTCATTCCCGCCACCGTCTTTCCGGTAAAATCGAAATCCAAAGGCCGACGATTTCGATTGCAGTATAAGGGGCTCCGAGTCGAGTTTGACCACCAAAACCCATATTGGATCCAAACCCGTCGCAAACTACTGAAGTCGAGTAAGGGCAAAGTCTTGGTAAAAGGACGCGTGCGCAGACGTCGCAATCGCGAAGGCAAGTTTACCCACTATATGTATGCCAACACACTGCAGAAGATCGGCCGTGGAGCGAAGAAAAAGTCGAAGAAAAGAAGAAACCGATGACCCTTTTTCAGGGTGCAATCCGTTGAACTCATTGGCAAAAAGAAACGCACTCTCTCAGTACGTTGGTTTGGTGGCCGCGCAGGGTTTTCCAGATCAAAAGATCAAAGCCTCGACTTTTGGGTCGTGGCTTTGTTTTTTTGAATTGAAGGGCAAGGAAGACTATCAGTTGCCGCTATTAGTGCCGACATTGTTTTGCCCGCCAAACATGGTGCGCATCTGTTCCATCTGCTGAGCTTGCTTTTCCTGTTGCTTGGTAAACGTTGAGTACTGCTGAGTATCCATGTAACCTTGAGCATCATTGTCAACTGCTTTCATGGCATCATCGATCCGACCAAACGCCTGAATTTTCTCTTCCTTCTTGGCGCTGGGATCCATGACGACACCAAGAGCCGGCATCACGGTATCCATGGACTTACGAACGGATTCCTCAAAACGCTCTTCCTGGTCAGGGCGAAGTTGGAGCTTCTTCATCCGTTTCTTGAGGTCTTTCTCCATGCGCATCTTCAGAAACGGGGCAAAACGATTGCGCTCAGCTTTCTTGCGGTCTGCATCACGCTTGGCCATAGCTTGGTCAAGATAGCGCCCCATGGCAGCATCAAGCCTTTGGTCACCCTTCTTCGTGGCCAAGAGCTCCGCAGGATTCAGGCCACCGACACCACTGGCCTTCAGTGTGGCTACATCAGAGCGCAGGGCATCGATTTGCACCCGCAAGTTGTTGTCAAGTGCCCTCAGTGCTTCGACATCAACCGAGGGTGCCGCACGGCGAGATGCAGCCATGCGCTCTATCCTGCCTTCAAGGAAGTCAATGCGTTCTTGGGCGTTCATCAGGGTTTGAGCAAGATCCTGGTTCTCCTGGATCGAATCCGAGTTAGCCTCACTTTCGAGAAGAAGAAACGCCGTCCCTGCTCCGGTAAGACTTGCCGTTACGACACAAACCAAGACCAAAAGAGTTGGCTTCATATCGATTCTCCACACTCAAGAAATCCAACAAACGTACTCGAATGGGGACAGCAAATCCGCCTTCGTGTCCTCAATCGAGGACACTCGTAAAGAACACACTCGCGCGACCTGACTGTTGCGCCCCACATTCGTTCCAACATCTGACTCCCTAACCGTCATAAATGGCAGAAGTTACGAGAGTTTTTCTTCGTACAAAGAAAAAAGGGCCATCGCGGCTCGGATGGTACGGAAGTTGAGATGTAGTTCCATGTTCCGCGAGCCGCAGTTTTCCCAAAACCTGGAGCTCATTGGATCAAAAACGAATCGGGTTTGAAGGGGGAATTCGGAGGTCGGTGGACGGCATCAATAATTTGTCAATCATCCGCTCCATCAACGTATCTTGACTGGCTTTCAATCGTCTAAGGCGTCGTCCAAGAAAGCCCTGACCAACGAAACAACCTGTAACCGATGCACGCGTCCCTCATCACGAGGGACGCGTTTTTCTTACGATGAGTGTGCGGGGAGTTTGCCAGATTAGAATGATGAGCGCGGCAATTTAACCCGAAAGGTGGAACCCTCGCCGACTTGGCTCTCAACCTCAATTTGGCCGTCGTGGGCCAAGACGCAGTTCTTGACAATGGCCAAACCCAAGCCGGTGCCCCCCTCTACCCGAGACCGAGCAGCATCGACACGATAGAATCGTTCAAAAATACGGGCCTGATGCTCGGAGGCGATCCCCTCTCCGGTGTCAGACACTTCCAAAACCACTTGTGACAAAAGTGACTTCAGACGAACAAGGACACGGCCCCCTCGCGGAGTGTATTTCACGGCATTGACAACAAGGTTGTCGACAACACTCTTAAGGGCCCGCAGATCACCGTCAACAAAAAGCTCGTCGTCGGGCACTTCAATTTTCAAGGTGACACCTTTCAACGATGCCGTCTCCTTGAATTGAGCAACTGACTCGCGAGCCAAAGCGATCAGATTCTGCCTTGATTTGCTCAAGTGCTCATCACTGCTTTGTAATCGCGACAGCTCCAAGACATCATTGATAAGACAGTCCAACCGTCTGGCATTCTTGACAATCTGGGAAATGAACTTCTCGCGGATGGCAGCCGGCATGCTTTCATCGCCGTGTATCGTCTCGGCCGCCCCTTGAATGGCAGTCAAAGGCGTTTTCAATTCATGAGAGACATTCGCAACGAATTCACGGCGCATGTTCTCCAAGCGCCGCACCGATGTCACATCGGAAAGAAGGCAAACCGCACCCCCAACGTCGCGATTTTCATCTCGCAAGGGCGCAATTTGAACGGCGATATTGCGCCCGGAATCATTGAGATCAATCTCTTCAGCGAGTGCCACTCCAGCCTCCATTGTCCGTCGGATCAAGTCTTGAAAAACTGCCGCGTCGGGAATTTCAGCAAGAGTTGCTGGCAAGCTGGCCCTGTCGTCCAAGCTCAGGATTTTCCGCCCGGCATCATTGACCAAGATGACTTGCCCTTCTTGGTCTACCGCTAGGAGCCCTTCCGACATGCTGGCAAGAATAGTGGTGAGCTCTTTCTTGTTTTGTGCGCTGCGTTGAATCCTCTCAGTGAGCTCCTCGGCGATCGATGAAAGGGAATTCATGCAATCGGCAAGCTCCCAGGTCTTCATTGTCGGCGGAATCTGCTGATGTGAACCTCGGGCCAGAGCAGAGATGTGTCTACGCAAGACTTCGATTGATGCAGCCCGGCGCTTGTCGAGAGAAAAAGTGGCAATGAGACCAAAGAGCGCGACCAGAGCCCCGCCAACGGCAATACTCTGTCTGACGGCGCCTTGTTCTTCTTCGATTGCGTCCGTCGACAAGGTCGTTGTCAAATACCCCAAGTGAACGCCATTGCTCACCACGGTTCGTACCAGGTGGATCTTCGCTGGATGTCCTGAATCTCGCCGCCAACCCTCCCCTACCCTTGCGGCAGATGAGTATTCTTCTTGTTGCAAGTCAACCGGAATCCCCGCCGGGCCCACTCCACTCAGATTGACAAATTTTAGGCCGTGAATCGAATAACTCTGGTTCAGCCTTTTCAACGAAACAGGGTCGATCCTCGGAGGTGTATCCGTGTCCGAGATGAGCTGGGTGGCGATGCGATCCATGCTCGCGAACGCGTCACGCTTTTTCCCGTCAAGGGCACTCGATTCGACAACCAGCACGCAGACGACGGCAAGGAGGCAAAGGCAGCAGATCAACACTACAGCCTGGCGCGTTGCATAAAAAACGGATTCCCGCCTTCTTGTCATTCGATCGCCTTACGATCGGTAAAGCGATAACCAACGCCACGAACAGTCTCGATCAAATAGCGAAACTCCTCAAACTTCTTGCGGATGGTCTTGACGTGAACATCAACATTTCGATCCGAAGGCAGCATGGGCTGCCCAAGAGCTTTGGCGGAGATTTGTTCTCGAGTAAACACGCGACCTGGCTGGGAAGCAAGAAGCTGGACGATGCGAAATTCCGATGCGGTCAGTTCGAGAACGTGATTACCCATGCAGATTTCGTGACGCATCGGATCGATAATGACACCATTGACCTCAATCCGGTCTGTTTGCGATGCCGAACGATTCGCACCTCGACGGATGACCGCCGCGACCCGGGCCATCAACTCCTTCGGCCTAAACGGCTTTGTCACATAGTCGTCGGCACCCAGCCCAAGCCCAACCACGGCGTCCGATTCTTCGCTCTTGGCGGTGACCATGATAATGGGAATGTCTCTTGTCAATGCATCCTGACGCAGGCGGCCACAGATCTCAGTTCCCGACAATCCAGGCAGCATCAAATCCAACAGGATGAGGTCGGGGTTCTTTTCACGGGCCAGGGCAAGCCCACCTTCGCCATCAAGCGCCTTGTAGCACCGGTATCCTTCAGCCTCGAGGTTGTACACCAGGATCTCAAGGATATCGATTTCGTCTTCGACGACGAGAACAGTTTTCTTAGCCATGATTTCATCTCGAACGGCATTCGAATCTTAGACACTGAGTCGATTCTCGTCGCCCATTATGACGATCAGGTAAATTCGGCGTGAAATCAAGAGAAAGCTGTGCGACCGCAACATTCGAATCTTCGACTTTTTGACTAAATCCCCTGTCGCCCGCGGGCAGCGAAAGGAGATTCGAGCTCAAAGAAACTCAACTTCACCGCTGGCCACGTCATAGAGG
>JAJRYU010000742.1 GCA_024275615.1 Planctomycetota bacterium | reverse complement strand
TCCTGCCTCAAGAGGTACAGTTGCAATTCCAAGCAGTGGATGGCCAAAAGAGCTTTGCACACTATTGCACCAGGCTTTTCATCGAGTCCCAAAGTGCGATGCCCTGCTGACCACGAGGACCTGTCGTTGATTTTGTGACGAGAACTCGTCACTTTTGTGGGCGGCCCTGGAACGGTCTCGATTTGATATGCGTGGCGATGTCGCTCTCTACTTAAAAGTCTCAGAAACGGTTGTGAAGGGAGTCCAACTCGGGGAGCTTCGACACCCAAAGTCGAACTAAAGACAAAGCCCGCGGCAAACGCCTTGGGCTTTTTCTGTGTCTGCGATGAAGGATAATGCGCGACAGGGTGGGGCGTTAGGGCGAGACCAAGGCAACGCCGACGTTCAAGCGGTCTCATCGGCGCCATCGCAAATAGTCCCACGGCCGCCAACCTATGGCACGTTTTCGCAAACCTCTCTGTAACCTCTCTGTTCTTGGC
The DNA here is from genome assembly GCA_024275615.1 of Planctomycetota bacterium. Classification (GTDB taxonomy): domain Bacteria; phylum Planctomycetota; family DRQF01; genus S139-23. The sequence continues at coordinate 2,279 of JAJRYU010000742.1, read as the reverse complement.
CCTCATCGAAAGCGGTTTTCTTAACTCTCTTAAGGGTTTGTGAGGTTTCAAGGACAAAACATGGAAGGACTAAATCTCAACGGCAAGGATCGCTGAACATCTTCGGTCTTTCGCAGTCTTGCCCCAGTTCATTCGGACTTCTTCGACGATGACATTGAGCGCCTCCTCAATGTTGCCCATGTTCAGAATCTCTGCCGGATTGGTCGGCAAGTAGTCCAATATCTCAGACGATCCTGCCAAAATCCACTTTGCCGATTCGGGAATCGAGTTGTTGATCATTGTGATTGGCAGGAATTCTCCACCGAGCGCCGCAGTAATTATGTTGCGGTCAGGATGCTCAATTGACTCGACCAGCCCAAGGCTCCGGAGTTCTGCCAGGTAGGTATTCTCTGTGAGCAAAACTTCCACACCGTCAGGGGTTACTGCAACGATCCTGTACTCGCCTACTCTTGCAACCGCCCATTGTGAGCCCGATCTTGCAACACAGGCAAATTCCCCGCCCATGTTCGAACGTACATCGAATTCTTCCTCGATGAGGGGGCCACGCCTGTCTTCGATTACGCGTGTGAAACGATCAAGCGAGTCAATTGCAAGCCTACAAATGTTCTTGGGGTCTGTGTCCGACTGATCTTGAACGGTCTCCGTGAGTCTCTCGGCCATCACTCTGGGAAGGCGCATGTTCCTGAAGACCTTAGGCGTGTTCGAGAGAACAGCAGCGAATTCTGGGACGCCTAAATTGACGAATTGGTATCGACCCTCTTTGTCGCGGGGATGTTTCAAGTTGGCAACAATGGCCTTGAGCAAGTTGGATCTCGTTTCCGGATTGACTTATTTCTTAATGCCTGTGAGCATGATAGATCATGTCCGCGCCGAATTGAAGAGTGGAAGTGGAAGGACCAGGCGTCCAATTTTCTTCCTTATGCGACGGCACGCGTAAGAAACCGCACGTCCGGATCTATGGGGGGGAGAGTGACTTCCCTGGTCTACCCGACCGATGATTGCGCCCAGTTCTTCGGCAAATTTGTTGCTGCTCGTTGATTCGGGCACGCCAATACCTCTTCGACGAATGAGCATTGAACCGAAGGAGGACGCAAAATTTAGAAAGCCGCAGCACTATTCGCCGATGGTTTTCCGAAGTTCTGTCGCATACTCGGAGCAGTTTGCCTCGATATCGGAAACTCGATCTACGAGTGCCATATCACGGATTTGGATTTTGTTCTTATCCTCAATGGGCGTCACTTCAAGAAATGACAATGCCAAGTCGAGTTTCAATTGAGGGCCCGTGGCGTGGACAATGGAACCTTTTGACTTGCCGTCTTCATCGACTGCCGGCACGATGGCTTAGTGCACAAATCGCGATTTCGTACAAGATCGTCCAATACTCACGAATTCGAGGATTCCCATGAGCACTTTCAAGCGCAATCAGAGAAAGCACGCAACGAAGAGCTATCGTGTTCGCAATTGGCGTGAGTATGAAGCTGGTCTCAGAGCTCGCGGAAGCCTCGATGGCTGGATCTCCATTGCCGACGGCAAGCTTGTGAACTGGGACGCGCCGCGGCCCAGCAAGAGGAAGCCCGGCCGCCAACGCAGGTATTCGAAACACGCTATCGAAACGGCGGTCACTCTCAGCATGGTGGTTCAAATGTCGTCGAGGCAGAGCGAGGGATTTTTGCGATCATTGTTCGCTCTGTTGAAGCTGGACAACAATGTCCCAGACCACATCACAATCTCAAGGCGCAAGGCGAGGATGGGCAAATTGGCCTTTTGCCAAGTGGGTCGCAAGTCGCCGATTCATAAAATGATCGACAGTTGCGGCCTTTCTGTTCACGTTGGACAACTCCGAAAACCAACCAAGAACAGGGACTATCGCAAGCTTCATCTGTGTGTAGATGAGCAGGGCGGTGAAATTGTCGCCTGCGAAGTGAAAAGCAAGAGAGCACGTGACTCGTCCCGGGTACCTTCACTTGTTGGTCAGATCGATCGGCCCATTTCTTCGGTTAGAGCTGCCGCTGCCTATGACGCCAGCGGCGTTTATGAGGCGGTCGAAGAACACAGTGTGCATCATTCGCCGAGAGTGATGATACCGCCAATCAAAGGTGCACAGGTCGCTGAAGAAACAGCTTACGAAGTAAAGTCGAGACAATGTTTCATCGCTACAAGGCCATTTTGGGGCCGACAATGCAAGCGAAAGGATTGGTGGCACAAAGAGTTGAGGCGAGAATCGGATGCAAGATTCTGAACGTCATGACGGCGCTTGGGATGCCTGAGAGCGAGATGAT
>JAJRYU010000741.1 GCA_024275615.1 Planctomycetota bacterium | reverse complement strand
TGTGTGTCGGTAAGTGGCTCCAATAGGGAGCCATTTGCATAGTTATTCTCGGGAGACCCAAGCGATGTTCGTTCAACGATCGATGAGGGAACGAGATCACAGCAGCGCCGTAATGCGCCGTTGCAGGATTCATTTTGAATCTTTTGAACCAATTTGTGGCTGCAAGTCGCAAACAACAAGAGGAAACATTGTCATGGCATTGGAAGCTAGTGGTCAAAGGTTTTGCAAGGTTGTTCACTCCGAGAACGGGCGAACTACGACGCGGAGGATTCACACCATGACGGTGCAAGCTGCCGATGGCAGGTTGCACCATCTGGATGGTCGTAATCTTCCCGATTCGATTTCGCTCTATTCAGGCGTCTCTTATCGCGGTGCGCACTTGGCCGAAGTGCTGTTGAACCCTAAGGACGCAAAGGCATCTCCGATTTTGCCAACCGATGGTTGGATTTCAAAACGAGACGTCTATTTTTTACTGTTGGGCTTTTTCATTTTTCGCGTGAGTGCTGTTCTCGCGGAAGAAATAGCCCTAGCGTTAATGTAACGCTTGGCACACGAGAGACCTTTTCGGCTTGGTCTTCTCGTGTGCCTTTTTGTGTGTCCTGTCTTGCTTGAAGTTTTTAAGCATGACTGGGCAATAGTTTGTGATGCGAAGTCGCATTGGCGGCTTCGCTAGGGCGAGCTTGGTGAGTAGCCAACTCGTATTTGGAAACCTGCGGCACGGTACAGATAGAGATCTGACCGGCTGCACATTGAAAGGAGGTGTCATGGGGAAAAAACAACCTGCCCATGAAATCAAGTTGGGAAGAATCAGAGTCACGATCTGGGCGAACGAAGCGGAGGACCACGAAGTGTGGTTCAACGCCGTCGTCTCGCGACTCTACAAGAGTGGTGATGTATGGAAGGATACCACGTCGCTCAAGCATGAAGATTTGCCGATTGCGTCCAAAGCGATCGACATGGCGTTCAATTGGATTCACAAAAAGCAGAACCAATTACAACGTGCTGAGTATAAGACGACCAACAAAAAGTTGGCCAACGTGGGGAGATAGCTATGGAGATAGTCATGCCGACCATTCCACTTGTGCTTATGGCAGCGCAGCTCGGGAGATGTGTCATGACGCCTATGGCGGCCGGTTGTCTGAACCAAGACGACGCTATGGACTGCCTGGAGCGACACATGATTGGTGATTACGGTGAGGTGGATGATGTCGATTGGAAAACGAACGATGAGGCTTGGATGTTTGGCTTTCCGGTCGTCTCGCTCTTCATCGATCGACAGAAGATTTCCTTCTTCATCATCACCGAAGCAGATCGTTCTGCAACAACGATTCTGCTTCTCGAAGAATACTGAGCTTACAGTAGGTTTTTTCCTGGTTTTCGGGGAGAAGTGCGGCAGCGCTTCTTCCCGGCCAGGTTTTTCCGTTGGCAACTCTTGGCGGAGATCGTGCCATGCTTATGTCACCAAGTCAAACAGAAACGAGAGCCGCGCAATTTGCCGCTGTCGCAGCTTCTCCATGAAAGGAAATCCCGATGGCTAACAATCTTGCAGACGCCTGCCGGTCTTTGATGCGAGCAAAGGAAGCAGCCCATAAGCGACTCGAAGAACTCGAAGGCGAACGCCGCGAGCTTAAAGCCTCGCTCAAATCACTCGATGCGGCCATGAAAGTGCTCGACCGGACGAGCGCCTCTCAGAAACCATGCCGGCTGCCGATAAAACCAGATAAGACATACGAAACACGCTA
>JAJRYU010000740.1 GCA_024275615.1 Planctomycetota bacterium | reverse complement strand
ATGGTTTCGTACGACGGTGACTCGCTCGCCTGACTTGTCCTTTTCCGGCAGCTTGCGCAGGCGATTCTTGAGGTTGGAGGAAGGGGCTACCTCGGGAGCATCTTTAAAACATGACTCGGCAATGGGCAGCAGCGGTGACAAGGCATTAGCCACATCTTCAGCGCCACTTAGAAGTCTCGCCTCGAAGGACTCACGTTCTTTTTCGTCCAAGGCGCCTGCGGCGTAAAGCGCTGCCAGCTCGGCCAGTTCCTGGCTCATGTTTTCTTGTGAATCAGTCATTTTCAGATCCCGCCTTCAGAAACTTCCGCATGTGGTTCATTGCTAACCGTACCCGGCTCTTCACTGTGCCCAGCGGGAGGCCGAGCTTGGCGGCTATTTGATTTTGCGTCAGACCGTCAAAATAGGCGAGTTGCAACAATTGTGACTGGTCATGGGCCAAGCAGGAAAGTGCTCTGTGGGCAAGTTGTTTCTCCTCGCCAAGATGGACGTTCTCAATTGGTTCATTCATTGAGGCCATGTTGATTTCTGCGCCCTCGATATGTGCATCCATCCGAATCTTTCTTGATCGCATCCTGTCGATCGCTCGGGAACGCGTCATCAGGTAGAGCCAACCCTTGAGAGAGGCGCGATTGGAGTCAAAACTTGCCGCCTTAGTCCAAAGCTGCAAGAGCACGTCCTGCACGACTTCTTCAGCTTCGCTCTTTTCACCTAGGATCTGTGTCGCCACACCAAGGAGCTTTCCTGCGGTACGTTCATAAATCTCTTCAAAGGCCGACACATCTTTCATTCTGATGCGGCCGACCAATTCGTCATCGGTTTGTGACGAAGTCATACATGCACCTCAGGTTCTGTCAGTGGCCAATCCAGGGCATCCGGATTTGACTGGCCTCAATGTGATCCCACCTACCACCCATAGCAGCGAGAGAGTCAAGGCTATGGGAAATACGGTCCGCTTGCACCCTTGGATCACCTAGAAAACAAAAATCCGCAATTATCGAAATTCCGCCGGATTCACCAGATCCGATCGGGCACAGCCACCGTAGAAGCCCGCAAATCAACCAGCGGGCTGCGTCCCGCGCTGCAAGAAAAAGGATGACTCATGCCATCTATCAAACCTATTGTCCCTGCCATTGTGTTGGTGGCGCTCATCGCCTCTTTGGCGGCCTACGATTCAAAGAGCGTCAACGCCTCCAGTCACCGCGAGGCGCCCAACATTACTCGCCACCCAAAGATCGACGGAACAGATTTCTATCTATTCCGCAGCTACGAGACCGGGCGTGAGAACTTTGTCACTGCGATCGCTGATTACTATCCCTTGCAAAACCCGCAAGCCGGTCCCAACTACTTCATGCTCGAAGAACGTGCTATCTATGAAATTCACTTCGATCGCGATGGCGACGACGTGGAAGACATGACTTTCCAGTTCAAATTCAAGAACGAGAACCAAGACACTCAGCTCCTGATTGGTCCTCCAGGCCAAGAGATTCCTGTGTCGATTCCGTTGATCAACTCCAGCCCCATTGATGCCAATAACCAAGATGGACTCAACGTTGTTGAAAAGTTTACCGTCAACTTGATTACTGGGGATCGCCGCACCGGGCAGGTTCAGCCGATTACCAATGCTCAATCTGGTGCTACCGAGTTCTTGAAACCTGTCGACTACATCGGCCAGAAAAGTATCCCGGACTACGAAAGCTACGCTGCTGCCCACATTTATGACATCGATCTGCCTGGCACGTCTGAACAAGGCAGGCTCTTTGTTGGTCAGCGAAAGGATCCGTTTGTCATTCAGTTGGGAGAGGCCTTCGACTTGGTCAACAGCAATCCAATTGGTCCCGAGAGTGGCAAACCCAATACGTTTGAAAGAATGAACGTCACGTGCTTTGTCCTTGAGTTGCCCATTTCATTTCTGAATCCCGCTAATGATGTGGTTGGTGCGTGGACGACGTCGAGTTTGCGCCAAGTGCGTGTGCTAAACCCGACTCCACGTCCCGACACCGGTGCGGAGGTGGCAGGTGGCGCTTTTGTCCAGCAGTCTCGCATTGCCAACCCGCTCTTCAATGAGCTCTTGGTCGGCCTCAAAGACAAGGATCGTTACAATGCTTCAGAGCCCATGAACGACGAACAGTTCAAGGTCTACGCCACAAATCCGGCATTTCCAGCGCTTCTGGAACTCCTATTCCAAGTGGGAGCGCCAACCCAGTTTCCTCGCAATGACTTGGTTCAAGTCTTCTTGACCGGAGTCCCAGGTCTCACGGCAAATGGTGGAAGTGGTGAAATGATGCGCCTCAATGTCACCATTCCGCCAGTTCCTCAAGGCATGCAGGATCGCATGGGTGTCCTTGGAAACGATCTCGCTGGCTATCCTAATGGGCGTCGACCAGGAGACGACATCGTCGACATCACCCTTCGAGTTGCCATGGGCGCATTGCTTGACCCTGCCGTCGCACCGTCAGGCAGTTTGCCCCTAACTGACGGCGTTCTTTGCGATGACAGTCTGTTCGACAACAAGTTCCCCTATGTCAAGACTCCTACACCAGGTTCTCCTGCGACCTTGAGTACGGCGATTGCGGGGTCCAAGAAATGAAAACAGCGAAGACCAGATTCCGGTGTTTCTTGCTGATGACTGTTGTCGCTATTGGCAGCGGTTGCGGCGGTGGCGGTGGAGAAACATTGGAGAACGTTGATGTCGTCTCGTTCGTTAGGAACGAGATTGCCAATACTGCCGACGATCGTGAACCCGTCGAAATCAACCAAATCAACTTTCTGAACTTGGAGTTAGACGATGATACGCTCTATGACGCCCTCTTGGATCGCTAGGTTTTCCAAACCAATCGCTGTGACCACGTTACTGATCGCGGTTGTGGCTCTTGAGTTGAGTACGGCCGCAGCACACGACTTTTGGCTTCAGCCAAGATTGTTTGCCGTCAAGACCAATCAGCTCATCCATGTTGATGCCATTATCGGCCACGGCAAGCATCGCAAGTTGTTCCCTCATTCGAAGGAACACATCAAGAAATTCATGTGGCACCTGAAGAAACAAAGCGGAGACATCATTGCGATCGAGGGAAAGTCTCCGGCCGGTCTGATACGACCCAAGGAGAAGGGACAGTATCTTCTGAGCTACGAGAGCAACACGAGTTCCGTGACTCTCGCGCCGAAGAAGTTCGCTTCCTATTTGGAGGAGGAAGGCCTGAGTTACGTCCTAGAGCAGTGGAGTAAGACTGCGGCCAAAAACAAACCACAGCGGGAAGAATACTCCCGTTGTGCCAAGACTCTGATCCAAGTTGGAACCGGAGGGCCAAAATCCTATTCAAGAAATTGTGGCTTGCCCTTGGAAATCGTTCCATTGGACGACCCTCGGGCATCCAAGAAAAAACGTTCCTTTCGTATCCGTGTGATGCTCCATGGTAAACCGATCGCTGGCGTCAGAATTGCCGGCTTCGGGCTCGCT
>JAJRYU010000739.1 GCA_024275615.1 Planctomycetota bacterium | reverse complement strand
CAATCTTGGGAGAGGATCATGCCAATACAGTCCTGGCTTCAGGTAGAGCTGATCTCATTGCCATGGCTCGTCCCCATCTGAGAAACCCCTACTTGACATTGCATGCAGCGGAGAAATACGGTTATCCTGACCAGTACTGGCCGGGTCCGTATTTGGCGGCCAAGCCAAAACTTGCAGACGAAGACCAGGGACTCGGTTAAAATGTCAGTCTCAATTCTTGTTCAGTGAGAATCGCCCAAGTCAGTAGGAGCCTCGAAGCATGCGCAAATCACTCATCGTTTTCTTGATGTTGGTCCTTTCAACTCTCGGAGCCTGCGTCACGAATCCAGAAACTGGGCGCTCCAGTTTTAATATCGTGCCGGAAGCAACCGAAATCTCCATGGGTGCCCAGGCGTTCGCTCAAGTGAAATCCGAAAGTACCGAGAGCCGTGACGCCAAGATGATCGACGTGGTCCAACGTGTTGCCGATCGAATCACGGCGGTGACAGGGAAGAACTATGATTGGGAGGTGCGCCTGGTCGAGAGCAATCAAGCCAATGCATTCGTTCTCCCGGGCGGGAAAATTGTCATTTACACCGGAATCCTACCCATCTGCGAGACTGAATCTGGCTTGGCTTTTGTCATGGGGCACGAGGTCGGACATGCCATTGCAAGGCATGGAGGACAAAGAATGTCGTCAACAATGGTCGTACAAGCAGGACTCCAAATCGCCGACTTTAGCTTCAATGATTCGGCCCAAAAGCCGATGATCATGGCTGCTCTTGGTGCCGGAACTCAATTAGGAACGTTGAAGTATTCCCGTGTCCATGAATCAGAAGCGGACTACATGGGAATTCGCTACATGGCGAAGGCAGGATACGACCCCAGCGTCGCTCCCGAGCTTTGGGTGCGCATGGGACAAGGTGGCCAACGCCCGCCGGAGATCCTCTCAACCCATCCCGCCAATGAAACTCGGACGGCCGAATTGCGGGCCGTGATGAAAGAAGCACAAGCACTCTACCAGGCTGCCCCGAAGCAATATGGCCAAGGGGTCGACTTGTAGGTTTAGCCCTTTCTAAAACCTAAGAAATACCCTGCCACTAAGGCACCAGCGGTAGGGACTCGGTCTTTGAGAACGGCACTGATACTGTAGTTCTCTTTCAAATTCAGGATCAACCCATTGACCACGTCGATGAGCTTTTGCCAATCGATCGTCACCACATCGATGTAGGACAAAACCTGAAGGGCGATGAAGAGGATGGCAAGAAGGATGAGCATCAACTTCACGACCTTGCGCGAGAAGTAACCCAAGGCAAAACCGATGAGGCCAAAAAAGCTGGCCTCTGTGACGAACGGAAGACTCTTGGCGATAAAGGAATCACTGGTCTTCTTGGCGGCGGCGTCAGAGCTCTTCGAGACTGGCACGGAGGTGTCGCCGCGGGCGACCAAGGAGTTGCTGCCAGAAACACCTCTCGCCGGGGTGGGTGAAGTGGCAACCGATTCTTCCTTCTCGCCGCCCATGACGTGTCGAATCCCCACGCTCGACACACAAATCACGGCCAATACAATTCCGATCCAGGCTTTTCCAGTCACGTTGCACCTCATATTCGGCAAGAAACTCAGGGGGACCCACGCAGCTACGAATCTGGCGTTATGTCACTTTCTACGATTCCCTCTCGGTCTCTGAAAGGCCAAGATACGGAATCGAAGTAACTCCACCTCTTGGAGACCCTTACAAAAATCCGGCGGCTGTGGTATTCCTTCTGAGTAAGAAAAGCGAACACTTTCCATAGGCTCTCATCTTGGGGATAAAATGGCATGTTGGATTGGATAATGGCAAACCCCTGGTTGGCATTCTGGTCACTCTTTCTTCTTTTCGTGGTCTTGATCGCTATTCGTGACGTCTTCATCCAAAAACGTCATGCCATCAAGCACAACTATCCCGTCGTCGGCAACCTCCGCTACATGCTGGAGTTGATCGGACCAGAATTGAGGCAATATTGGGTCGCCAACGATCGGGAAGAACTCCCATTCAATCGAAGTGAAAGAGCGTGGATCTATTCCTCTGCAAAAGGCCAAAACAACACCGCAGGATTTGGCACCGCCGAGCAGATCTACAGTGTCGGCTATCCCATCATTAAGCCAGCGGTCTTTCCTTTTCCAGACAGCAAGGCAACGTGGCCGGGCGATGACAAAACAGCCATTCCTTGCCTCAAGGTCATGGGAGAATTCCACAAGCGAAAGCGCCCGTTTCGGCCAGAGTCGATAATCAACATCTCGGCTATGTCTTTTGGCTCCCTGGGTGAGCGGACAATTCGCTCCCTCAATATCGGGGCCCGTGATGCTCATGCCTATCACAATAGTGGCGAAGGTGGGGTCAGCCCTTACCACAAGCAAGGCGCGGACATCATGTGGCAAATCGGCACTGGCTACTTTGGTGCCCGCGATGAGCAAGGCAAGTTCAGTATTGACCGGGTCGCACAGACCGTCGCAGACACCCCAAGCATCCGCTGCATTGAAATCAAACTCTCGCAGGGGGCAAAACCGGGAAAAGGAGGTATCCTCCCTGGGGCCAAGGTGACAGCGGAAATTGCCGCCATTCGTGGTATTCCACAGGGAGAGGACTGCATTTCGCCTAATGCTCACAGCCAGTTCTCCGACGCCGATGGACTCATCAATTTCGTCGAGCAAATCGCCGAACGGACCGGTCTCCCCGTCGGCATCAAGGCCGCGATCGGCAATCTCGACTTTTGGGAAGAACTATCAGACAAGATGAAAACGTCTGGCAAGGGACCAGACTTCATCACGATCGACGGCGGCGAAGGAGGCACAGGTGCCGCTCCATTGACCTTTGCCGACCACGTCGCCCTCCCCTTCAAGATCGGTTTCCAACGCATTTACAAGCTATTCCAAGAGGCTGGAATCACCAAGAACATCGTTTGGATCGGCAGTGGCAAACTGGGTTTCCCTGACCGCGCCCTGATTGCCTTGGCGATGGGTTGCGATCTCATCCACGTTGCCCGGGAGTCCATGATCGCCGTGGGGTGCATCCAAGCTCAAAAATGTCACACAGGCCATTGCCCCGCTGGCATCGCCACGCAAAACAAGTGGCTCCAAGCTGGCGTCAATGTCGACGTTAAGGCTCAACGCATGCGAAGATACTTGAAGTCGTTTCGCAAGGAACTCTTGGCTCTTGCCCGGGCTTGTGGCTATGAACATCCCTCACAGATATCCGGAACGGATATCGAATGTAGCACCGGGGTCAACAAATTTTCTACGTTGACTGAGATCCTCGGTTACGAGAAGGACAAGGTTCCCTTTACTTCGATGAAGGACTACACAAAAACACCCTGATGACAGCGAGCGGACACGTGGATACCATGAGGCCAAATTGTTCGACAGGGCACAGGCTTGCCGAAACACGCCCTAATCCCGTAAAGTCTACAAGTGAGTGGGTTGGAAAAGGCCCTGTTAGGGGTTCGGTCAGGAATGACTTTTTTGAGATCGCACCCAGGGTTATGTCAGATTTGGCCAGAACAACTGAGCAAGAATCCGAGCATGCTTCATGTATTCAACGATTCGTGTACTTGAGAGCCGACCAAGAATGACTAAAAGATGGACTCAACAATGGCAAGTCGTTCTTGGCCATGCCCCATCCAACCGTTCAAGAGCAAACGCTGGCCGACGAAAGAGTAAGTCATGATCGTGAAATTTTGGGGAACGAGGGGCAGCATTCCGACATCGGGCCCCAATTTCATGGAATTTGGCGGCAACACCCCTTGCCTGAGCATCCGCTTGAAATCCACGGATGAGATGATCATTTTCGATGCTGGAACTGGTATTCGGGAACTTGGGATGGACATCCTGAAGAGCAATCCCGACTGCAAGACGCTCCATCTCTTCTTAACTCATGCCCATTGGGATCACATTCAAGGATTCCCATTCTTCGGGCCTGCCTATCATCCGGACTACAAGGTCAATGTTTACTGCACCAAGACAGCAGAGGAATTCTTGGCCGGGCAAATGGCTCCACCTTACTTCCCCGTTGGTTTGGAAGCGATGCCAGCATTGAACGCTTTTCATGTCCTAAGTCATGATGAGACAACCTCAATCGGCAACGCCAAGATTCGCAACATGCCACTGCCTCATCCCCAAGAATCAACGGGATTTAGGATCGACGAAAGCGGGACGTCATTCGTTTTTGCAACCGACACCGAGCATGAACCTCCCCACATGAATGAACAGCTCGTCAAGTTCGCTACCGATTGCGATGCTCTGGTCTACGACGCTCAATACACGGAAAGCGAATACTTCAACGGCAGGCAAGGTTGGGGGCACAGCACCTACAATGAAGGAGTACGCTTGGCTCAATCCGCTGGTGCCAAGAAACTCATTTTGTTCAGTCACGACCCGACTCATGACGACGCCGTTTGTTTGGATATCGAACAGAAGGCCCAGGAACTTTTCCCAGACGCTGTCGCGGCACGACAAGGTCTTATCCTATCGCTCCCATAGCCCGTTCAAGGACTCGGATAAGAAATCTTGTGCTGACCAGCTGGCAAGATGAGTAGACCCCGAGCGTTGGCGATACGATAGTTGCGGTCGTCTGCCTTCAGCGTCCTCCCGTTCAGTGTCACTTGCACCAGCGCTATGGCCGGAAGTACAACTTCGGCATTGCATCCTGGTGGAACTTGAAAGGACATGGTCACAGTTTCCCCCCATTGCCATTGCCCCCGAATTCGCCCTCGTGGACTTTCGAAAGACCAATGACTGCGTCGAATTGTCTTCATCGCCTGAGGCCAGATCCGGAAACTCTTGTAGCCAGGTTCTGCCGCCTTGGGTTGAGGAAGACCTGCAAGCTTCAGTATTTGTGCGTCGACACAACTGAAAGGAAGATGGGTTAGCGAATCAAAATTCTCACCCCAAGTTTCCGGAATAGCGACGAGGCCTTTATTTAAGAAATGAAGCCAGCTCGCCGCCCCCCCATTGAGAATGACGTCAAGAGCAAGTTGCCCGTGTCCCTCAGACTGCAAATACGACAGTAGAAAAGGCGTCGAAACGTATCCGGTGTTGAGCCGGCAAGAAGGTGCGACACCGATCTGCGCTAGGAGAGTCGTTTTGAGTTCCGCTTTCTTCGCGTTCGGAACAATCCCTAAGGCCAATCCAAGGGCTTGATTTCCCTCACGGACAGTGGAGTAGGTGTGTTTTTCTTCATGCCACATGACAGAGTGGATTCGGCCAGCGATCTTCTCGGCAAGCCGCTGGTAGGTTTGAGCATCCCCCTTCTTTCCCAAGGCGCGTGCGACCTTCGCACATGTTTGGGCTGTGTAGAAAAATCCAGCATTGGGTGTGAAACGATCCGGCAATAACTCAAGACCTTGGCGGAATTCATTCCAGTCCCGCATTCCCCAAGAAATGAGGTTGCTCTTGCTTTGCCCGCTCAAGAAGTTCATCCATCGTTGCATAGCTGGATAGCTGTGTTGAAGAACGCTCAGATCGCCGTATCTGAGGTAATGCTCCCAAGAAAGAAAGCAAAGCACACTGCACCACCATGGATCGGCGTATTCGCTTCTTGGTAACTTTGGCGTGCCGCGAAACTGATCCGGTGCCGGTGCGACCACGGGAAGGAATCCTGTGGAATCCTGAGAGTCCAACATGTCGACAAGCCACTTTCTCAGCCAGGATTGGCAGTCCCATTCATACATCAGCGATTCGCTGGCTGCGTATCCATCGAGTGTCCACCCCAAGCGCTCCCGCTGTGGGCAGTCAACTGGGGTATCAAGGCTGCAAGCGGCCATGGTTCTTACCGCCAAGTCACGGATTTTACTCAGTCGCGGCTCGCTGATTTCGAATTCAAGAGTCCTCGGTAGATCGGCTCCCACTTTGAGCGCCAAGGGAGGCCTTGTGACCGTCGTTCCCTCCGGGAGTTGGACCTCCAAATACCGAAAACCCGCTGTGCTGAGCCGAGGAGAAAACGTGTCGTCCTCCCCTGACAAGAGGAACTTGTATTCTTGAAAGCGACCTTCAGTTACCCACGACGTGCGAAAAAGATTGACGTGGCCTGAAGGGTCGAGGCTCTCCCTGGCAAAGATACGAACAGACTTGCCCTTGACGCCGCGCATGGCGAGGTCAAAAGTACCATGAATGTTCTCACCAAAGTCGTAGACCAAAGCCCGTCCTGAAAGTTCCGTTTTCGCGACTGCGGGCTTCTTTGCCTTGATGACCATAGGTGGACTAAACTGAGGTTGAATTTTGCCTCCGGGAGCATCGAGAATATCTACTTTTCTAACGCCTGTCATTGAATGAACTGGGGACTTCCTCCAGGAGATTT
>JAJRYU010000738.1 GCA_024275615.1 Planctomycetota bacterium | reverse complement strand
TTCACGCCAACTTGGGCCGCAGCAATCTGTGGAGTCCCGGCGAAAGACATCGAAACCGCAGCTATCTGGTATGGCGAAGCCGACCGCGGAGCGATCTTCTACACTCTTGGTATCACGGAGCACATCTGTGGCGTTGACAATGTCCAGAGCTTGAGCAACCTTGTACTCATGACCGGCAACGTCGGACGCGAAGGCACCGGGATCAATCCGATGCGCGGCCAAAACAACATCCAAGGCGCCGGTGATGTCGGTGCCCTGCCCAACAATTACCCTGGATTCCAGCCCGTTGACGATCCAAAAAACCAAGCCAAATTCGCCAAGGCCTGGGGAAGAGAAGTGTCCATGGAGCGGGGCATCACCAAGGTTACGGCCCTTGATCTTTGCGGCGACAGAATCAAGGCCATGCTTATCGATGGCGAAAACACCGTGGTCACTGACCCCGATCGCAAACACTGCGAGCATGCACTGAGATCTCTTGATCACCTCGTTGTTATCGACCTATTCATGACCGAGACGGCGGCCATGGCTGACGTAGTTTTTCCTGCGAGTGGTTGGGCTGAGACAGATGGCGTTTGCACAAACACGGAGCGCCGCGTCCAGCGTCTTCGTGCAGCGGTGCCTCCTCCCGGATCCGCAAAGCCAGACTGGTGGATCGTCTGCCAGATCGCCAAGCGACTCGGTTTCCAAGGATTTGACTACAACTCCGCTAAGGAGATATTCAATGAGCTGTGCAGCTTATCACCTATTTATGCTGGCTTAGATTGGGATCGTATCGACCGAGGAGAATTCCAGTGGCCAGTTCCGGACAAGGATCATCCAGGCACACCTGTCCTTCATGAGGGCGAATTCCCTCGCGGACGAGGTCTGTTCAAAGTCGTCAGCCTTAGAAACCCTGCCGAAGTGGTGAGCGATGAATTCCCGGTATGGCTGACAACCGGCCGAAGACTGGAGTCTTACCATTCTCGCACCCAGACCGGCAGATCTCTAGGAATCGACTACCTCTTGCCAGAGGAAGTCCTGGAGATCAACCCTGCTGATGTAAAGTCATTGGCTCTCAATGATGGCGGCCGATGTCTTATGACGTCGGCAAGAGGGTCGGTTGAAATCACGGTCAGAGCGACGACGCGCTCCCCCAAGGGAACGGTTTTTTGTTCTTTTTCGTTCAATGACACGCCGGTGAACATCTTGACCGGGTCGGGCTACGATCCGGTGACCCAAACAGCCGAGCTCAAGGTTTGCCCGGTTCGCCTGGAGCCGGCCTGAGTTGCAACAAGAATGACAAAGCACCCATGAAGCAAGCCCTCTGCCTTTTCGTCCTATTGCTGACTTGCTCTTGTGTCAGTACGTCCAGATTTGCGAAGCAGGCCAAGGAGCCTCCCTTCGTTTTTGCCGCCTGGGCACACGGCGATGCTAAAAAGACGGACAGCGCTTGGCGAAGGGAGCTTGCACAACTGACTGTCAGCGGCATCCCTGACTTTTTCATCGGGGCAGGTGCGGGCGAATTGGGACGCATGGTCCGACTGGGGCAAAAAGAAAATATCCGCATTCATGGCTGGGTTTGGACTCTCAACCGCCCTGGCGACAAGATCGCCCAGCAGCATCCAGATTGGTATGCCGTCAATCGCTTGGGTAAGAACAGCTTGGAGTTTCGCGCCTACGTCGATTACTACCAATGGCTGAGTCCATTCAGTGAAGGTGCGCGTCAACACATAAAAGAGAACATCGAAACCATTGCAAACGTGAATGGACTCGCTTCAGTGCATTTGGACTATGTACGCTACTGCGATGTCATTCTCGCAACTGGCCTACAACCGAAATACAATCTGGTTCAAGACCATGAAATGCCTCAATTTGACTATGGTTATCACCCCAAGGCGCGGACGCAATTCAAGAAGATGTTTGGCGTCGATCCCCTTGCCATGAAGAATCCGCAGCTGAACAACGAGTGGCGACAGTTTCGCCTCAATGCCCTCACAGATCTCGTCGGCGAACTTCGCCAAATTGTCCACCGACACGGAAAGAAACTCAGCGCGGCCGTTTTTCCTTTTCCAGAAATGTCACGGCAAATGGTAAGGCAGGATTGGGCTCACTGGCAATTGGATATCGCCTTGCCAATGATGTACCACGGCTTCTATCAGAAAGACATCAACTGGATAGGATTCTGCACACAGCAGGGAGTACGAGACCTTCAAGGAAACGGTCGACTCTACAGTGGCCTCTATTTGCCCGCTCTCACGCCAACCGAATTGGAATCTGCGATTCGTCAGGCAAGAGACAACGGCGCAGCTGGAGTTTCACTTTTTGATTTGAACGCTCTTACAGCGGAGAAACGAAATCGACTTGGCCAGCTCAGTCGAGAATTCAACGAATGAAGAATTCACTGATCAAGATCCTGCTGGCTGTCGCTGCGACATTTGCCTGCACGGGTTGCGCTGTGAATCTTGCAGTGAATCAGCCCACACTGCCCCGCCGCTACATCTGCCAACGCGTCCTCAGTCCACTCATTCACGATGGCAAGCTGAATGACTCCTCTTGGCAAAAAGCGCGGTGGACTACCGATTTTGTGGATATCGAAGGCGAGAGACGACCACCCCCCGGTTTACGTACACGCGTCAAGATGCTTTGGGATGATGAGTATCTCTACATTGGCGCTGAAATGGAGGAACCACACCTCCAGGCATCACTCACAAAACGCGATTCTGTCGTTTACCAAGACAACGACTTTGAGGTATTTCTCGACCCTGACGGCGACTCGCACCGCTATTGCGAGCTTGAAGTGAACGCCCTGGGGACGGAATGGGATCTGGTCCTAAATCGTCCATACCGCGATCACGGCCGTGCCAACAATGACTGGAACATCACAGGTCTTCTTTGTTCTGTGAACCTAGGAGGTAGCATTAACGACCCCTCCGACAAGGACGAGGGCTGGAGTGTTGAGATCGCCATCCCCTGGAAAGCGATAGAGGACTTCGCCAACCACAAAGGACCTCCCCATGACGGTGAACAATGGCGGGTCAATTTCTCGAGAGTTCAATGGCGATGGAATGTCGAGAACCAAACGTATGTCAAGCGCTTGGACTCAAAGGGCAAGAAACTCCCTGAGTACAACTGGGTGTGGTCACCTCAGGGAGTGATTTCCATGCACCGGCCAGAGTCCTGGGGATTCGTTCAGTTCTCGGTGAATCCGGTTGGCAGCCGGTGTTCTTTCGCCGTCGACCCAGAAGAAGAAGTCAAAGATTCACTGCGCCAGTTCTACTACGCACAAAAATCCTATTTCCGCAACCAGAAGTCCTATTGTCTCGATCTGAACAGCGAGAAGCTGAGAATCTCAGCCCCTTATCGAAGAAAGAGACTCCCGACCGTCGTCGCCACGACTGGGGGCTATCAAATGTCCTTGCCCCGACGAGATGGCAAGGGACTTTGGTTTATCGATGACCAAGGATTGACCTGGTCACAATCGAATTGAAGAGATCGGGTCACGAGAGAATGGCGGACTCTTCCCTCTCAAATGACATTCAGGTCGGAATGTTGTCTCGTTGCGAAGCGCGTTCATCTTCAAGGGAACGCAGACGTTCAACGGTGATATCCCCCGTAGGGTATTCACCAGTAAAGCAAGCATTGCAGAAAGTCTTGAGCGCCTTGTTGCCAGCCCGCGCGGCTTCGTTCATCGCTTCGCGATCGAGATAGACCAAATGGTCGACCCCAAGCTCGGTAGCAATTTCGACAATTTCTTTTCCTTCAGCAATGAACTCCCGCTTGCTGGCCATGTCGATGCCATAGGGGCATGGAGCGACAAGAGGCGGACTCGTCGCGGCAAAATAGACTCGATTTGCCCCAGAAGCCCGTGCTGTCTCGACGATGCGTTTAGAGGTATTGCCTCGGACAATGGAATCGTCCACGAGGAGGACATTCTTGCCTTCGAACTCCAAGGGGATTGGATTGAGCTTGCGGCGAACACTCTTTGTCCTACTTTGCTGATCCGGCATGATGAAGGTCCGGCCAATGTAACGGTTCTTCACCAGACCCTCTCTGTAGGGCACACCTAAGGCATGGGCCATTGCCAAAGCCGCATCTCGTGAAGAGTCAGGAATCGGGATCACCACGTCCGGCCATGGGGCACCGCTGTCCTTCCATTGAGCTGCTAAGGCCTCTCCGAACCGACGCCTAGTCTTATAAACCGACACATCATCCAGGAAGGAATCGGGTCTAGCAAAATAAACCCACTCAAAGATACAAGGGCAATGCTCTTCCTGACTTAGTTTGCGCTGGTGGACATCACGATTCTCGTCAACGAAAATCGCTTCTCCGGGACCGATATCGTGGGTCTGCTCGTAGCCGTTGACATCGAGGACAACACTCTCCGAAGCACAAGCAAAGGACACGCCCAGTTCATCTTCGCGTTTGCCGAAGATAATAGGCTTGATGCCGTAAGGATCACGAAAGGCAACCATGCCCAAGTCAGCAATTGTCGCAACAACGGAGTAGGCGCCCTTGACCTTCTTATGGACAGCCTCAACGGCGGCGAAAATATCGTCGGGAGAAAGCGCGCCATTTGCGCGCAAACGGCTGGCCAAGACATCTTGAAACACCCAAAGGATGATCTCAACGTCGCAAGTTGAATTTAGCCGTGTTCGTTTGCGATCGACGAAATCTTTCATCAATTCAGCAACGTTGGTCACGTTGCCGTTGTGGGCCATGGCCACACCAAGAGGATAGGTGTGGTGAAAGGGCTGGGCATTTTCGCCGCCGGAAGCGCCGATGGTCGGATAACGCACATGTCCGAGGCCAAGATTGCCCCTGAGGCGTTGCATGTGCTTCTCGGTGAAGACCTCAATCACCATGCCTTCGTCTTTTCGCAGATGGAAGGCATCAGTAAATGTGATGATGCCAGCAGCGTCCTGGCCACGATGCTGCACTGCCAGCAGACCCTCATAGAGTTCGGGCGCTACGTCGACCCCATCGGGGCCGTAAATACCAATGAATCCGCACATTGTTTTCTTCTATGAATTCTGGCGTCACAGACGCCTGACCGACTCTATAACCAAGTTATGAGCAATGGGGGTCAGCAACAAGGAACTGCTCACGATCAAACGAATTAGGGTCCTATCACCTGTTTCGAGACGTTTGGTTCCACAGTCGCTTGGAAATTGGTTGTCTCGTTTATGGTAACCACAGCAGAAAGAGGGCCCCTGGGAGCTAAGAATGACACTCGGCCCGAATCATCGGTCCCTTTCACTTGGCGATAGGACACGGCGGCACCTTCTGGGCTAAAGAGTTCTATGAGAACATGATCAAGAGGCTTCTTGTCCTTGTCCAAGACCGTCAGCTCCAAGGAGCGATAGAGGCCGCGAAGATCCAAGGGGGCCAGGGAATCCGGTTTCTGGGCACTTCTGAAGGGGATGCGCATACTCTTGATGCGAAGAAGTCGGCCAATGACATTGTTCTCAACAACGATAAAATCGTAGATGCCGGGTACGAGGAAAGCCCCATCCAGTTTGAGCTTCCCGGGTCCAATGGCCCGGAGCGGAAAGTCAATTTCCTCTTGCTTGCCACGTTCGCGAAACAGGGCGATCAGATTTCGGCCCTCCAAGATGCTGTCGACGAGAAAGTCCCCTGAGATCTCGCCCTTTCTTTCCATCCTCAGTTCGATGTTAGTACTCCCCAATTCGATGTGGGAACTAAAGGCATCCTCATGATCGAACCGCGACGCTTTGAGATGAAAAATGCCTTGGAGCTTGCCACCAGTCAACGCAAATTGACCGTTTTGATCCGTGGTGAATCTTCGACCGAGGTCAATGGCCCAGAATCCTGATTTGCGCAGCAACTCCAATTGAACGTGAACATCTTCCAAGGGATGACCTTGCCCATCCTTCACCACTCCCGATGCGATCATCCGATCGCCAACCATAGTG
>JAJRYU010000737.1 GCA_024275615.1 Planctomycetota bacterium | reverse complement strand
TTGAGCCCTGTCTTCCCAAATAATGCTGGCCGCTTTCGAAGAGAGCCTGGAAGGGTACCATGCCAACGATTTCTGAGCCGGTGACACCAAGCCCGCGGTCTCTGGCGAGCTCACGAGCGGCTTCCAAGACGTCATGCGTTGATGTGACCTTGTAGTTGAGCAGGTTAAAAGAAAGCTGAGCACGATTGTATTCTGGGATGACCCAACCCACGCCTCGGCATTCGTCAAACATGCCACGCTTCATGACGTTCTTGCCTTCAAGATCCAAGGGATCGCGCCCGAAAAACTCGAATTCAGCCATGAGGTCACGACCGAGTGATTTGTAATGTGATGCCAATTCGTCCAGACTTGAAGCCACAAACCCAGTGTAGGCGCAGGGGAATTCGCCCTTTGAAGGGCGATACTTCACCAGCTTGCCGGAGCTATAGTAGGGGGTTGAGAAATCGCGCCTCAGAGCTCGCCCTTTTTCCCGAAGCTCCCAGGCCAGGTCGTCGGCATGATCTTTTCGTGCCGAATTCAGGTTGATGTTGTAGGCGATCAAGAACTCCCTGGCACCGATGGTCACAACACCGGCTTTAGGGTTGAATAGCGCCGGGCCGAAATCTGGTGCCCATTCGGGAAGAGCCAGTTTTTCAGGGAGGGCTTCATATTCTCCAGCCCGCACTTTTGCCAAGGAGCGGCGCTCCGGCCGCATGGCGGCTTGGTCGTAGAGGTAGACGGGAATACCAAGTTCTTCGCCAACACGCTTGCCGACTTGTTTGGCCAAAGCGATGCAGTCTTCCATGGTGACCCCATTGACCGGCACAAATGGGCAGACATCTGTAGCTCCATGGCGGGCATGAGCCCCGCTGTGTTTGCTCATATCCAAGACCTCAGCCGCTCGGGCGATGACGGCAAATGCCGCGTCGGCAATGGCTTCTGGCGGTCCAACCAGGGTCACAACAGTCCGGTTCGTTTCTTGGCCTGGGTCGACATCGAGAATCTGAACCCCATCAATTTCTCTCGCGGCGTCAAGAATCAGCTCGATCTTCTTCAAGTCGCGGCCTTCGGAGAAATTTGGCACACATTCGACGATTATTTGACTCATGATGGATTTGGTCTTTCTTCACATTGCTTTGGGCTATGGTCTCGGTTGGTCGAGCTTGACACGCTAACATGCGAGCCCGGGATTGTGGTCATCCCGGCGTTGTTTCGACCCAAAGCAGAATATCGAGGAGTGACCCGATGAAAAATCGTCTCTTGGCCTTTTTTACCCTCATTTTTTTGGTGGGGTCCTTGGCGAGCGCGTCTCTGGTGGCTCAAACCACGATCTATGTTGTCCGTCATGCCGAGAAGATGACGACCCTGAATGATCGAGATCCAGTCCTATCCGCCGCTGGCACCAAGCGTGCACAGGCTCTGGCTAGAACGCTTCGTTCCGCGAAACTGACGACCTGCTTAGCGACACAATTCAAAAGGACTACGCAAACTGTCAGGCCAGCGGCCCAAGCATTTGGACTCAAAGTTGAAAAATATCGGGCGGGCAAGGAAAAAGACCTGGCGCGGAAGTTGGCAACGGAGTTTTCTGGCAAGAACATCCTGGTGGCAGGGCACTCGAATACGGTGCCAGGGATTCTTCGGCATCTGGGGCTCAAAGACAAAATCGCTTTGACCGATTCCGACTACGACAATTTGTTTGTCGTCAAGATTGCTAAAGACGGCAAAGCGAGCCTTGTGCATTTGCACTATGGCGCTGCGAACCCGAAGAAATAGTCTGATGAGACAGAAGTTCCGTAGCTCAGTCAATGGCGAGGTCCCACCGGCGGCCGATGGCGAGTTTAAGCCTCTTGAACTCGGCAAGCTCAAAATCTGGCCTCCTGTGGTTTTGGCCCCCATGGCTGGAGTCACGAACTATCCTTTCCGTTCCCTTTGCAGCGAATTCGGTCCGGGTCTCCTCTATGTTTCCGAAATGATCACCGCACGTCCTCTCGTCGAAGGCAACAAGAAGACTCTCAAGCTTTCAGATTTTGGCGCCGATGAGTGGCCGCGATCCTTACAACTCTATGGAGTTGACCCCTACTACTTGGGAGAGGCCGCCAAGATTTTGGTGAGTGAAGGTCGTGTTGATCACATTGACATGAATTTCGGTTGCCCAGTTCGCAAAGTGACGTCGAAGGGCGGTGGCAGCGCGATCCCGATCAAGCCCAACTTGCTCCGGCGGTTGGTACGGGCCGTGGTTCAGAACGCCGGGGAGATTCCCGTCACGATCAAGGTGCGCTTGGGGGTCACCGATGAACTCTTGAGTTTCATGGATGCCGGTAGGATCGCTCAAGAAGAAGGTTGCGCTGCTATTGCTCTTCATGCCCGGACAGCGTCACAACTTTATTCCGGTTGTGCGGATTGGCAGCGTATTGCTGAGCTCAAGCAATCCGTGTCCATTCCGGTCTTGGGGAATGGTGATATTTGGGAAGCGGAAGATGCCTTGCGCATGATGCGGCAGACGGGATGCGATGGGGCCGTTATTGGGCGGGGGTGTTTAGGGCGTCCATGGCTGTTTCGAGATCTGGATGACGTCTTTCACGGTCGGGAAACATCAGATCCCCCAGTTCTCGGTGAAGTTGCTGACATCATGTTGCGGCACGCCACAAAACTCTGTGCTTGGTTTGGCGAAGTGCACGGCGTCCGCATGATGCGCAAGTTCGCTACGTGGTACATGAAGGGTTTTCGCGGATCGGCAAGGCTTCGCAATGAGTTGATCCGCGTCGATGGGCTTGAAGATCTCGCGGCGATTCTCGGCACCGTCGATCGGCAAGAGGAATTCCCCGTGGCGGCGATGCGGGTGACAAGAGGCAAAGGGGGTAGTCCCCAAAAGGTGGCATTGCCGGACGGCTACTTGGATGATCTCCTCGATGATACGCCACCTTGTGGCGCCGCCGGGGATCTGGTCTCCGGGGGGTAAATCGCGCCCTTGCTATCTGGGTAGCCGAAATGTCATAGGGACGCGGACTCGATCGCGAACGGGTTTGCCGGCTCGAGTCGCCGGGGCAAATCTCCATTTCTCGATCGCGCGCCTGGCCGCACGATCCAACATGTCGTGGCCGGAGCTCTTTTCCAGTTGCAAACCAAGGACTTCGCCCGTTTCACTGACGTCGACTAAAAAAGTGACTCTGCCCTCCAAACCCCGCTGCAAGGCTCGCCTGGGATAGCGAGGTTTGGGGCACTCGCCAGACTTCTTGCGGGCGGTTCTTAAACGTGCCACGCTTGGTGCTGGGGTTGCGGCCTTTGCTTTGGGCGGGGTAGAAGCCTTTTGGGGTTGGGGTTTATTTTGTACTTGTTTAACGGGAAGACGATACTTTTGGGATAGGTCTTTGGGGCGTGGTTCGGCGCGATCGTTCGGGCCCGGCAACAGGGGTTGGTCTTCAGCCTTGTGCGGCCGCAGCCAGGGAGCTGGTTCAATCGGTTCGTCCGAGACAGTAGGCAGGGGGCTTTCCACGTGTTCGTCCGGGACAGGGGGCTCTTCGTGACTGAATTCCACGGGTGTGGGTTCCTGATTATCCTCCTCGTTGAATTCGGCAGTCAACTGAAAGGGTTGGTTGGCAAGAGGGGGACTATTGAAAACAAATGCCCGCAGAAGCAGTCCGGCCAGGAGGCAGAAATGGACCACCAAGGACCCAATCAACGCGCGGTTCGAACGGAGCCCCGCTGATTTTCGTCCTGGTCTTTCGCCGGGCCGATAGTCGCTGGTGACAATTTTTTCGATTTTCTCTGAACCCATGAACCCAACAGGACCTCTGGCGTTTTATGCTCATCCGCTAACGTCTCGAATCATGGAGAAGATCACGAAGATGAGAATTTTTGCCTATTTTACGATATTCCTCGCTCTTAACCTTGGCCAGGTCTGGGCTCAAGAATCGGGCGATGGCATGGAGAAAGCTCTGAAAGGGCACAAACAGGCCCAGGATGAAGAGGAAAAAAGTAACGCCCGTCAGGCTATTACCGAGTTGGAAGATCTCATTATCACCGGTTCGCGCGTGGCAGAATCCGCATTTGAGACGCCAGGAAGCACGTTTCGCATCAATGGCAGTGATTTGGATCATTCTCGGGTTCCTGCCACCTTTCCCGACGCCTTGAGGCGAGTTCCAGGGATCGCTATTCAGAAAACGGGACCTGGGCTCGGTTCACCCTACATCCGGGGTTTCACCGGTTTTCGCACGGCCTTGACTGTTGACGGCATCCGTATCAACCATTCGGCTTTCCGCGATGGTCCCAATCAGTATTGGGCCACTGTTGATCCTCTTGGATTAGGACGAATTGAGGTCTTGAACGGACCCGCTGGTGTCCTCTATGGCAGCGATGCGGCCGGAGGCGTTGTCGCCGCTTTGACGGCGCCAGTTGATCTTGGTGAAGAAGGCGATGGCACGGATTTTCATGGCCGGATCTACTATCGATTCAATAGCGCCGAAAACTCCCACATCTCCAGAGGCGAGGTCGGGGTTTCGGATGACGGCAAGTTCGGCGCCCGAATTGGGCTGAGTTTCAAGTCTTTCGGCGAAACAAATGCCGGTGGTGATTTGGGCCGGCAGGAAGGTCTCTCCTACGACGCCTATTTCCTCGACGCCAAGTTTCGCTATATGGTTTCCAACGACTTTGAGTTGGAACTCTTGGTACAAAGTGTCCACCTGAACAATGTACCCAGGATCCACAGTACTCGGGATGGTGTCACCTTCAACGGCACGACAACCGGCAGCGATCGGCGCCGGGAATTCGATCAAGACCGTGACCTCGTCTTGCTGACGGCGACTCTCTACGACGGTTCCTTTTTCGATGAGGCCATTTTCAAGGCCGGATACCAAAGCCAGAATGAAGTCCAAGATCGGATTCGCTCGAGTGGCCGAAAAGACCGCTCAGGATTTGACCTTGAGACGTTCTTCGTCACGGCTCAATTCAATTCTCCCACGGCGATTGGCCGCTTGGTCTACGGTCTCGACCTTTACATCGATTGGGTCGATTCATTTTCAACTCGATTCACCCCTTCAACCGGTGCTTCGACAATCTTTGCTCAAGGGCCTGTAGGGGATGGTTCGACTTACTTGACCTTTGGCGTCTTCGTCGAGGACACGATTGACCTGAGCGACTGGGGTCGTGTGGCCTTGGGCTTGCGCTACACCCATGTTTCTGCCCAATCTGACACGGTCTTGAACCCGATCACAGGCGCTCTGTTCAACTTGGATGAGAGCTTCGATGCGGTTGTTGGCAGCACCAAGTTTATCGTCGATGTCATGGATGAACTGCGGGCCTACACCAGCGCAAACATGGGATTTCGAGCGCCCAACTTGAGCGACTTGACCCGTTTCGATTCAGCGCGCTCAAACGAAATCGAAGTTCCTTCGACGAATCTGGATCCCGAGTTCTTCTTGGGGCTGGAAGCAGGGCTCAATCTGCGCACTGACACCGTGCGTGCTCATGCGGCGTTTTTCTACACCTTCTTGTTCGATACCATTGTGCGCAGCCCGACTGGAGCTTTCTTTGGCGGCGAAGCCGTGATTACCAAGTCGAACGTGGGTGACGGACATATCTTGGGCACGGAATTCAACGTTGAGTGGGACATCGATGAAGAGTTTACTGTAAGTGGTCAGTTCTCTTGGATCGATGGTCAAGTTGATACGTTCCCGACCTCGGCGTCAAACATCGAATCTCAAGTTCCCTCAAGGCTCGCACCAATTCAAGGTTTGGTTGCCTTGGACTATCGTCCCAGCGACACTGGTTTTCATGCACGCGCCGAAGTTGAATTTGTTGACCGTGCTGATCGCCTGAATACGCGGGACAGGAATGACACCCAGCGGATCCCACCGAATGGCACGCCGGGCTACATTCTCTTCAACTTGCGATTCGACTACGCCATTGATGCGGACAAGACCGTGTTCTTGAACTTCGAGAACATCGGTGACAAGAACTACCGAATCCATGGATCGGGAAGTCAGGAAGCCGGTTTTGCCGCCGTTATTGGCTTTGACGTCCGCTTCTGATCATTGTGTCAAGCTTTTGAGGTTGGCGTAAGAAAAGCTGGTTGGTTGCCTTGGCAGCCGACCAGCTTTTCTCATTCTCATGTGAGAAAGTGGATCTATCGTTCGTCGAAGAAATCGAGTTTGTCGATGGGCATGACGATGGACGTGGTGATGTTTTTGGAATGGGCCACAATGCGTTTGAGATGCCTAAACGCCAGTGCGGATGCCACATGATCGGAGCCACCGCCGGCAACAATGAGCCCGTCGACCTTGGCGTCGCAAAGGTTTTCTATTTCGTCACATTCGCGCAGATGCTCTTTGGCGACTTCGGCATCCTGAGATCGATAGGCCTCGATCATTTTGCCTAGAAGAGCGGAAACACGATCCTTGCAGTGCATGATGGCTTGGCCATTGGCGCTTGAAGAGTCAATGGGGTGCTGGGCTGCAACATCGAACATGTTCTTGCAGTAGTCACCAATGCGTTCGGCATCCTTGGCAATGCTCATGAGCACAAGGCAAGTTGGAAACTCACTGGCGCCATGGACACTGGCGTGAACGACCAAGTATCGCCTGAGGACTTGTTCGGCCTTGTTGATCTTCTGATCCGTCTTGAAAAGGTCTTCGCGGATGACGTTGGCTTCTGCGCCTCCCAGGAGTGAAGCGGTGACCAGGTCAAACATGTGCCGGCCATCCATCATCATCTGGTTGAAATTCTCGACAATAGGGCGAAGGCTATTTCCCTCTTGTCCCAGACTTTTTAGCCATTCGAACATGATTAATTCCTAGCTGAAAATCAAGTTGCATCCAAGTGGAAGCAGAATGAATACGACTACAACATACAAGACTGCAAATACTTTGTTCTTTATCGTGAGCTCCGCCAAGCGGATCGCAAGCCTGATGGGAATGCGGCGGATCTGGGGTATCGGGTAGATGACGGCCGTGGCACCAAGATTGAACAAGAGGTGAACGATCGCAATGGTCAGTCCGTTGACGTCTGTGGCCAAGGCGGCGAGGAACGCTGTGACCGTCGTGCCAATGTTGGCCCCCAGGGTTACCGGGAAACCGTTTTCTAACTTGAGGATTCCAGCCGCAAAGAGGGGAATCATGAGCGAAGTGGTGACACTCGAGGACTGAACTGCCACGGTGAGGAAGACACCGATAACGATGGCCAACAGGCCACTTTTTTCTAGAACATGGTTCAGGGTCCGTTCCATGCTCTCAAGCATGAGAGATTTCATGGTCCGCGTGATCATGATCAGGCCGAAAAACACAAAGGCAAGGGCAATGACCAAGAGGAGAATACCAGCGGCATTGGTGGAGAGAGAAAGGTCGTTGGCAACGAAGCTCTTGATCGGCCCTGAGGTTGCCTTGTATGCCATTTTCAGCGGATTGGATATCTTGCCGCCTTCGATGTCACCGTAAACCAAACCCGAAAGCCAAGTTGCCGATTTTTGCAGCACGTGTGTGGCCATCTCCAAGGGCAAGAAAATGGCAACGGCCATGAGGTTGAAGAAATCGTGCATTGTCGAGCCGGCAAAGGCGCGCCGAAATTCCGTGTCCTGCCGGACATGGCCCAAGGACACCAGAGTGTTGGTCACTGTTGTGCCGATGTTGCAGCCCATGATGGTGAAGACAGCAACATCAAGTTTGAGCTGTTGAGCCCCCACCGCAGCCACAACCATGGATGTTGTGGCGGAACTCGATTGCACCAGCACAGTCGCCAAGATGCCCATCGACAGGGCGGCGAAGGGGTTGCTTAAGTCATCAAAAAGGCCCTCAGCGTGAGCTTTTGCCATCAGCTTGAAAGAACCGCCCATCAGGTCGATGGCGACCAAGAAAATGTAGAGCAACCCAAAAAGCATGAGCACCTTGAAGGCGGTTGAGCTTGGATTGCTTGGACTCTTCGAGATCATTCTGCTCTCCGGTGGTTATCGTTGCCACTCTTCCACCGTTTTGTGTGTTTCATGTAAAAACCAAGTGATTTGTGGGGATGTCTCGTTCATGTTTGATGAAACTAGGGTGTCCGTTACTCCCCCCAAAGTGCTGAATCTTGAGGCTGGGTGGCGGGAAGTGTCTATGACTCCTTGCGAATCTGGGCCTTTTCGGTCTGCACCCACGCCATTCATGCTTTGAGGCACGAATAGATTCTGAAAGAGTATGCTTCTCGCTCCGGATCCTGCCTCTCGACGTTAAGCTATTTGAAAAAAAGACTTTATGGCGTTGTCGTTCAAATGGACTGCAAGCGTCCGCTCGGGGAACACCGATTAGCCAAAAAAGTTCGTGATTCAATGATTCGAAATCCGACACGTACTAAGGTAGACTACGGGATAGGAGCGCAATGCGGCGGTGCCTCGCCGTTTCCTAAAATGTCAACTTTAGCATTTGATCCGTCGCCAACGGCGCGTCAACAAGGGGATTGTCCATGAGGTTAACCTTAATTACGACCATAGTTGTCCTGCTGGGCGGCGTCGCAAATGGTCAAGGTGTTGTCGGTAACTTTTTCAATCAGTACTCGGTCAACCAACCGGCATCTGCATCGATCGGTTTAGCATCACCTATTCAAGTTACATCGATTACGGATTGCGTTAACACGATGAACGTGCAAGCGTTCAATACGAGTTTTCCTGTGATCATGTTGATGGACCAAGGCGGGAACTTGGGCGTCACCATTTCCATCAATGCCTACAACATGTTCAACATACAGATTGATCTGCGAGACAAGGGCGCCAACGGCTACGTCGGTGATCAGATCTTGTTCAGTGGTTATGACAATCCGAATTCGGAGACATGGACCGACGCCGCAGGGAAACTGACTGCATTTGGATCGATTCCTTCATGTATAGTGAACACAACAACGGGACTTGATGTTTGCATCACTTCACCTGCGTTCAACATGTTTGAAATCAGTACTCAAGCGCTCGTCTTTGATGTGACCAATCCACCCTTCAATTTGCGCACGACTCCCGCCAACCAAGGCACGTTTGCAAACGGCTATCGCGAATTCGCTTTGGACGATAGTTTCGGTGAGGATTTCGGAACATTCAATTTCCTGCAAGGATTCACTTTCAAGTATTACGGACTTGTGTTCACCCAGGCGTTCATTTCCTCAAACGGTTTTGTTTCCTTCGGTGCGACGGACACATCTTTCCCCAGCATCTCCGTCAACTCCGTCCGGACTGGCGTCCCGCGCATCATGAGTTTCTACAATGACCTCGTGCCTCAGGGCATGCCTTACCCATCAACACGCGTTTACGCCAAGCAGTTCTGTGATTCGACAGGTCTGACCAAGGTTAAGTTCGTTCATGATCACTTGGCAGAGTTCTCGAACACAACTGGTCCTCACGGTGGCGAGATCATCATCACCGACAACGATGATATTGCCGTCTTTGTTCCCGGCTACAATGGCACGCCTTCGATCAACACGGTTGTGGGCATCACACCTGGGAACTCAGTCGACCCTAGCGTTCAAAACTTTGGCCAAGACTTGAGCATGCGCTTTGGCACCATGAATATTCGTGGGCCTGGTAAGTCAGCTTACGAGTTGTTCGATCATGGACCTGGTGCGACCATGAACCCTATCGACCTGATCGGGTTTGCTAACAATCCCCTGCATCCTGTTGGCCCAGGCATGGTATTCTTGAAGAATACGGCGGCTGTCAACACGACGCCAGCAAACTCGTCGTACATCATTCAATAGGGTCCAGGACCTCACTGATAGTAGAAAAAGCCGCAGCTCAGCTGCGGCTTTTTTTGGTGGGTGAGGATGAGCCTGTCTCTTTCTTGACCGCCGTGACGAATTGTTTGCATTCCGCCATCAAAGAGTCTACACTCACCTCCACTTCAAGAGCGCATTGCGGCCATTAGAGCCGTTCCCTGAACAACCAAAACCTGTGGGCCATCCCCTTGTTTGGCCTGTGGAGAGGGAAATATGCGCATCTCACTCATCGCTTCTGCCATCGTAATCATGGCTGGTCTTGCTGGTGCTCAAACTTGTGGTCCGGGCGTTGAAGGACAGATCTTCAACCAATACATGGTGAACGGCCCGGCTTTTAACTCGCTCAACATGTGTTCGCCAATTCCCGTCACCTTGCTAACGGATTCCGAGATCTTTTTGAACATCCAGGCGACCACGACGGCCTTTCCCGTTCTCATGCTTCTCGACCGTGCGGGTACTTTAGGCAACACCATTGTCATCAATTCAGTGCCCAGCCTGAAGAGCATGTTCAACATTCAAATCGACCTGAGAGACAAGGGAAGCAATGGGTTCTCCGACCAGATTCTCTTCAATGGTTACACCCACCCGTCTCCTGCAACATGGACCGATAGCAACGGCAAACTATCCACGGTTCTTAAACTACCTTCTTG
>JAJRYU010000736.1 GCA_024275615.1 Planctomycetota bacterium | reverse complement strand
GGAATCAAGCGATCGCTGCGCAGCATCCTAAAGGAAACATCTTTCATCGCTGGGATGGTGCCGACTACGATAGGGATCTTGAGTTCATCAAGGAACTCGATCGCTTGAGTGATGTGTTGCTGGCGTTGCTCGAGGCTCTTGCGACCAGAGGCGAACCAAAAGAGATAGTCTAAGGCGACGAGAAGGTCAACATGATCAGCCTTCATCTTGGCAACGATCTTAGGACTGCGTTTTAGGTAGCTGAAGAAGAACAAGCTGTCTGCGGAATCGAAGGTCGTGTGCGGCACATGAATCGCGGCTGACAGAGCTTCGGCCAGAGTGTAGTCACTGCCGAAACCCGCAGAAACACTGGCGCCAATGACACCAATCTTGAGTGTTTTCTCGACAGTCGGCTGAGTCGTGGCTTGCGAGTGGGTCTTGCCGGCGAAATTCACGGCAAACAAGAAAATCAGCATTGTCGTGGAGTATTTGTTCTTCATTTGGACTACGCGGCCTATCAAGGGTCAGTGCCTAAGAATGTCGTCGGGGCAGTATAGGAAAAATATGCCTCATTGTACGTCGTTCGTAGTTGACTGTGTGAAACTTTGCTTGAATGGGCGAGATTCCCTATGAGGGCTCTTGAAAATCAATCCGCTCGGGCCCTCGGGTGAGTGCCATGGAGTTACGTGGACAAAACGGGGACTTGATTCCTTTCAAAATCCCCTGATCCGGGTCATCGGATTGTGGCGGTTGCGGATCATAGTCTCTGGCATGTCTAAACTCTCCGGGCGGGCAATCGGCCGGCCAAGGTTTAGATCATCGCCCAATTATCTTGGGTTCACCAAAGCTCGAATTACTCTTGTTGGCCAAGGGAGAGAGCTTCTTCAACCATCGTCAAGAGTGAACGCCTCGTGTAGGGCTTTCGCAACAGACTGGCACCTTGGTCAATCAAGCCATGGTGTTGAATCGCGCGATTGTCGTATCCAGAAACGAAAATCACTGGCACGGAGCCAAACTCCTTTTGGATGGCACGTGCAAGTTTGCCGCCGTGCATGTCGGGCAAAACCAAATCAGCGATGAGCACATCAATGTGCCCTTCCTCGCTCCGGATGGTTGCGATCGCTTCCCTGCTATCGCCCGCTTCAAGAACATGAAACCCCGCGACTTCAAGTGCTCGACGTGTGTAGCGTCTGACCATGGGGTCATCGTCAACGAGTAGGACAGTCTCATCGTGAAACTGTCGCTCTTCAATGTCGCTGTCGCTTCCCACGGACTCTGGGGAATCACAAATGGGGAGGTAGGTGACCAAGACTGGGCACCGCGGATCAGATCTGTCGAAGAGGAGGGCGCCTCCCAAGGAAGCGGCGATGCGTTGCACTGTTCCCAAACCGCAAGCGACGTTTTCAGCTTCTTCCGCCGAATCAAATGTCTCGTCGTAGGGAGTGGGATGGGGACGATGTTCCAAGACACGGGCCCGGCATTGAATGACAATCGTCGCATATTCGCCAGCTCGAAGTGGCGTGATGCTTTCGTCTCGTGAGCCAGAAATACAAATCTTGTCGACGGTCACCGACATCGGACGAATGCCACCAGCAAGTTCACGGCATGCGACCATCGCGCTGAGAAGCAAGTGCTCTAATTGGCCTGGACTTGCGCTTACCCAAGGGACCGAACCATCGTCTAAGCAGATGAGATCGAGGTCGGGATTCCCGGTGGCCATCGAAAAGAACTTCTCGTTGCGAAGGAAGACGCGGTCAAGACGATATCGTGCGCGTTCCTCCAAACGATCATGCCGCGTAAATTCTGAACGTGTGATCGCGAAAGCTTGCCCCAAGCGTTGAAGTGCATCACTTAGATGTTTTTCAATGACTTCCGGAGTGCTCTTGTCGGCGCGCGCTTCGGCAAGGAGTTGCATGGACTCAATGAGCAGATTGTTGACATCTTTTACGGTTGTAGGGCGTGGCACGATTTATTTGCTCTATTCACTTGGCGAAAGGTTCTTTAGCGCGCACGTTGAGGTTAGAGACCACAGTCAATGGGTGCAATCGGGCATTCACCCATGTTGAAGGCGAAAACGGGAGTTGTTTGCCACGAGCTGTTGTCAAATATGGAGGGAATACCCGATCGCGCCCTTGTGCTTTGGCGGACGAAGATAAGACACAGTGGAGGGCGAGCACGACTGCATTCTCGTCAGTTCCTTGCCCACAGGTGGATCCTAAACGATGTCTACCTAACACCTTCAGTGATATCACTGATGACAAAGAGAATTGAGGTCGGTCGGAGATGATCGGCCAACCAGGAGCGACGGCGGATGGATCCCGGGGGGGGATCTTGAAAGCCGTCGCTTTTTTCATGGCAAAATTCCCGTCTCGGGCCAAGTGGGGCCCATGTTGGCGGCGCCGCCGATCAACACGTCGTAGAATAAACTCTTTCTCCGCCATCACTTGTGGTGGACCGTTTGATTTGTCGGTTATTAGACACGGCGCGGAAAGCGTGCATAATCCCAACACATGATCGAAAACTGGAGAATTCAATGTACGTATCAAAAATCCTTTCTGCTTGTGGACTCATTGCTCTTGGGATGGTCTTGATGTCCGCTTCCACGAGCCGCTTAGTTGCAACTGACAGTCGTCCACGTTTGGTTCAGGAAGGAGCCGTGATCGTGAGCGTCGATCGGAACTCTGCGGCCATCAACCCACTGCGTTATCTCGTTTTGGATACGGATGGGCCGTGGATTCAAGTGACTCTGCTCAAGAAGAAGAAACAGAATCGTAAAGGGAAACCCTTCTGGCTGAAAATCGATGACATTGGCGCTTTCATCGTTGAGTGACCATGGGCAACAATGGACGCCAAGACCTATTCTCATGCCGGGTTTGTCCTGTGATGGAAATGACGAAATTATGAGCAAGAAGTTCGAAGGCAGTGAACGCTACATTGCGACGGACGATCTAATGATCGCGGTCAATGCCTCCATTCATTTGGAGCGACCTTTGCTTGTCAAAGGCGAGCCCGGTTGTGGCAAGACGGAATTGGCGAAAGAAATTGCCAGCTCGCTCGAGCTTCCTTTCGTAGAATGGCACATCAAATCGACGACCAAGGCCCAGCAAGGTCTTTATGAGTATGACGCCGTCGCTCGTCTGCGTGACTCCCAGTTGGGACACGAATCCGTCAATGAAATTGGCAATTACATCAGGCGGGGGCCTGTGTGGGAGGCGTTCGAGCACGACAATGGTTGTGTCTTGCTCATTGATGAAATCGATAAGGCAGACATCGAGTTCCCCAATGACCTACTACGAGAACTCGATCACATGGAGTTTTCGGTCTATGAAACAGGAACTACAGTCTGTGCCAAGAAGAGGCCGATTGTCATGATCACTTCCAACAACGAGAAGGAATTGCCGGATGCCTTCCTACGTCGTTGTTTCTTTCACTTCATCCCGTTTCCAGATTCACAAACGATGCATGCCATAGCCGACGTCCATTTCCCAGGACTCGACCAAGAGCTCATCAAGAAGGGCATCGAAGTTTTCTATGGCATTCGTGAGATATCCGGGCTTCGTAAGCGGCCCTCGACTTCTGAACTGCTCGATTGGTTGCGTGTGCTCAGTTCTGAGACAGATCCTCTCCTCGCGTTAGAGGGAGTCGCAGGTGGGGAAAATAGTCCGCCGTTCGCTGGTGCGCTCTTGAAGAACGAGCAAGACATGGAAACTCTATCTCGGAGCTTTCGACGCCCGAGCGAACGTCGCTGATGTTTGTTGGGTTCTTTGAGGATCTGCGGGCGGAGGGTATCCCAGTTTCCTTGAGGGAATATCTGGTCTTTCTCGCGGCGCTTGAATCTGAGTTGAGCCAATGCCGTGTTGACGTTTTCTACTATCTTGCGCGCACAACTTTGGTGAAGCACATTCAGCACTTCGATCGTTTTGATCGAGTCTTCGGCCGTCGTTTTCGTGGTTTGTCCATGACTTCGGCAAAAATCAGAGACGAAATCCCGAAGGAATGGTTGGCGCAGCTCAGCGACATGTTCCTTGATCCAGAAACGCTTTCGAAGCTCAAGGCGGCTGGCAGCCTTGATGACATTCTGGATGAGCTACGTCGCCGACTACAGGAACAAGAAAGCCCCCACCAAGGTGGATCGAAGTGGATCGGGACTTCTGGAACGTCTCGATTTGGCCACGGCGGCTTTAATCCAAGCGGAGTGCGCATGGGCGGTCCAGGAAAGCAGCGGCGTGCAGTCAAAGTTTGGGAACAGCGGCGGTTTCGCGACCTTGACGGCAGTCGTGAGTTGGGCACACGAAATTTCAAGATGGCACTCAAGACGTTGCGCCATCTGACAAGAGAAGGGAAAGAAGAGGAATTTGATCTCACGGGAACCGTCAAGGCGACTGCGCGCAATGCCGGTTACTTAGAAACTCGCTTTCGACCGGAACGGAAGAACCGCTTGAGAGTTCTGATGCTCTTGGACGTGGGAGGTTCCATGGCAAGCCATGTCCGCTTGTGCGAAGAGCTGTTTTCTGCCGCGAAGTCAGAAATAGAGCATTTGGAGTGGTTCTATTTTCATAATTGCCCTTATGAGCGCCTTTGGCGTCGCAATCCCCGAACGTCTGACTGTTGCATTGCCACTGACGAAGTCATTCGAACTTTTGGACGTCATTACCGTCTCGTTGTCGTTGGGGATGCGGCGATGAGCCCCTTGGAACTCATGCAACCAGGCGGAAGTGTAGAACACTGGAACGCGGAAAGTGGGGCAGATTGGCTCAGCCGTTTGTTGCAACATTTCTCTAAAGCGATCTGGCTCAACCCCGATCGAAAAGAAGATTGGCGGTACACACAATCCACCTTGATGATTCAAGAAATGACTGGCAACCGCATGTTTGGCTTGACTCTTGACGGGTTGAGGGCGGCCCTAAAAACACTCATGCGTTCTCGGAATTAGTACTTCGCGCAGGGATTCGCCCAATCTCACCATGCCAGACCGGGCCGCAGCGGAAAGTTAGTCCCCAAGGACCCTCAGGCCTCAGGGTGCACCTGTCGAGTTCTCGAGATCTTCCCATTCATCCCCGTAGTGGAAAGTCAACTCTTCACCGGCCTCAATGTCACGCAAGGCTATCAGCTCTGGTCCTTCGAAACTTGCGTTGGGCGCTGATGAATGATTGGTGAACCTAAGTTCATTACACCCATCGATTCCGTAGATCCCATCCTTTTCACAGTCGATCCATAGCACATAGGTGCCGTCTTCTTGGACACGAGGCCCGTGGTAGATTCCGATCACGCTATCCCGTTTGATGAAGTCACCGGCGAATATTCCTTTACCGTGGATTTCGCTGTCTCGGACCAAGATACTCATAAAGATCTTCTCGAGTGCGATTGGAGAGTTCGCTGTCGTGGTTTCCGTCATCAGTCGCGCATGCCTTGCAGTTTCATGAATGTCCCTGGAATCTGGAGGGTTTACTCATTCGCCGCCGCTCTCATGGAAGCCACGTTCGAATTCGTTGCGCATGATACGCGACAGTTGTGCAAATCCAAGAGTGAATGGGCCGGGCGCCCAAATAGTAGAGGTCAAGACGTCTGAAGCTGCCGTCCAATTCTCTCCAAACTGAATGCGATTGCAGCGCCGATCAAAAGGGCCACTAGGGCGAGCCCACTATGCCCATTCATGCTCTCAGGCAGGGCATTCACCAGCTCCCCG
>JAJRYU010000735.1 GCA_024275615.1 Planctomycetota bacterium | reverse complement strand
GGAGAGTGCCACGTGCTTTTCAATTCGGCAGTCGCGTAACTCAACCATGGCGCCGGAAATACAATTGAGTGCAAGGGCGAGGACTCGTGTGCCCGCCAAAACCTGAACAACTTCCACATTTTCGTGCACACAGACGTTCTCGAACAACATATCGCCCGATGAACTTGAATAAACCCCGGCACCGATAGTCCCTCGACAACGAGTGATTTCACAATTGCGAATGGTGGGGCTTGATAGAGCCCCGCCAGCCAACAGGCAAATGCCACCTCCCACGCTACCCCATCCAGATGGGCTCTGAGGTATGCCCTCGCCGTCTTCCAGAGTAAAGCCATCGAGAATCGAAGCATCTGAAAGCCCCCCCTGCATGAAGACGCAGGGTCCGGCGAAACTGCCGTTAATGATGCTCTGCCCTATGCCAGCCCCAAGGACTTGGACGTCGTGGGGAGGCCACACAAGGTTTTCCACATAGGTTCCTGGCCAAACCACGATGACATCTCCGGGCTGCGATGCGCTGAGCGCTGACTGAATTGTCGGAAAAGCGGCATTGGGGACAACGAAGTTGGCCTGCGACCATGAAGTCGTTGCAAGAAAGGCAGCGAGAATCACTGCTCGTATGATGAAATACATGATTGTATGTGAGGCTTGTACTGAGCTGACTTTGGCTGCCCAATCAAGTCTTTTCCTTCTCAAGTTGAGGTACGCACTTGAGTTTCTTCCACTAGTGCAAGATAGACATGAGGAGGTAGAGGTCAAGAAAAAAGCACTATCGAGCTTAAACCGCTTCCGAATTAGGCCTTCATGGCGGCCATTTGCGACGGGCTCAGTCTCGATTTACTGACCAAGGAACTCAAAAAGCACCGACGGTTTCTGAATTCCGATGCCGGCAGGTTTCCGCAGACCACCGAGATTCAAAATTCAAGAAACCGTCAGTACCAGAACGCACTCTTCAATGTCCGACAAGGGCTCACTGAACAAAGCTGGCTTGGGGCAAGGGCGAAACCAAGAAACCCAAGCCGAGTAGAAGACGGGCAATTCCGCGAAGCAGTATGAGAGAACACCTCAACCGCAGATTTCCTCAAAGATATTGAGAGAGACGGGTGCAGCATTCGTCCTTTGTCAGGAATAGGCCGCGGACGACCCTCGATGGTAGTCAATGCGGGCTAATTGACGTTTTCTTTGAGGATTACGTCGTAAGCGGGATTCTATACCTAGCAAACAGGAAGGAAGTGCTTTGGAGGAAGCGGATCTCCGTCGATTACTCAGCCTTATGGCAACAAGTGACGACCAGGCCGGCAAAGACCTTTTCGCCTTGTCTGAGTCTGTCCTGAAACGTTTCTTTTTCCGGCTTTGTCGCTGTCCTTTCTTAAGTGATGATTTGGTCCAAGACACCTACTTGAAACTCTGGACCTATCGGAAAAAATTCACCGGTTCCGGATCAGCGCGTGGATATGTTTTCACGATCGCCTTAAATGAATGGCGCCAGCGCCACGCCCGCAACAAGCGCCATGAGAATGCCATGACTGAATATCGCAACAACTGGCAAGGAGATCTCGGGCGATCACCGATCGGGCCTGTCGAATCAGATGAGTCTATCCGGCGTATCAACGAAGCGATTTCATCTCTTCCGGCCGGACAAAAAGAGGTCTTGGTTCTCCATCGTTTCGAGCGCATCTGTTGCCGTGAGATTGCCAACATGCTCGACATTTCAGCAAAGACCGTTGAGTCACGTCTGCGCCTAGCCATAGAAAAACTCACAGCGAAACTCAGTGTCGTTGAGGAGAGATCATGACGCACAATGACCTCCAGGAGCGAATCCCAGATCTCGTCGCCGGTCATCTGAACGCCGACGAATCTCGACGATTACAAAATGAGTTGTCCGCCTGTCCAGAGTGCAGAGAGTACTTTGAACAAGTCAGCAGTTTCTATGCCCTCGATCTTGGCGACGACTTGCAATTGACACCGACGCCCATGCCAGCAGTCATCATCAAGCAAAGGACTTGGCCCATCCTTCGCGTTGCCGCAGCGGCCGCTCTCCCCTTCATATTCCTTTTCATTTGGAACATGGAAACTCGAGTTGACCAAGGCAACAAGGACACCGACGCCCTCGACAGAGTAGCGACACTTGAAATCATCGATGTGGTGGTTCCCAAGATTCCAATCTGGACTGATTCTGTTGGCTGGATTGTTGATGCCAACTATGCGCGTGAACTGGCGGAGTATGCTGGCAAACCTCTTGTTCAGACTTATATGTATTCCTATTGTCCCCGCAGCATCAAAATGAAACCCCAGTTTGAATCTGCCGAGATGGCCAGAGTCCTTGAAGGATTCTTAAGCTTCAAGACGGAGTTCGACGAAGAATTCCCGAATGCGCTCAGCATGAGACAACATGAAGTGGCCGACACCATGGCCATTCACACACCAGTCATGATTGTGACCTATGATGGTGTTGACTCGAATGCGCGCTACGACATTGAAAGTGTAGACGACGTCAGAACCTATCTGCGCGAGTGGCGACGCAGCATGGACAGCAGCAGCCGAATCGGGTTGACTATGAGTGAGTACGATCAATTGAGAGATCGTATTGAGAAGCTCCCGCAGTTATTACTCAAGGGGCGCTGGGGTGATGCCTTACGTAGCCTCGAATCGACAATTGGTTTGCAGCCCACGCGGACGACGCGATTCATCGAAGAGGCACAGAATCTCCACAACGCAATTGAGCGCGAGATTAATGCGCGGCTAGATTTGTGCCGCTCCCGTCTGGCGCTTAAGAAAGACCGAACCGAAGTCGCCAACGAACTTCGAGAAATGATCGCGGCCCTCGATGGACATCGATTAGGGCAGAACGTGCGCCAGCTCCTACCCATCGACTGAATCTTCATGCCATCAGGGTCCCCCTTTGCTGCAATCTGGATGGCAAGAACTGTGCGCTAGGCTATCGAGAGTAGCACTTATCAAGTGGCTCTTGATCAAGTCTTGCAGCCCCACGAACACCTGCGTCACGGCGCACCCTTCGCTGATAGGACAACTCCCTTCAACGTGCGTGTCGCAGACATTCATCGCCAGGGGTCCTTCCAATGCTTCCAGGATCTCAAGCAAGTTGATTTGTTTGGGAGAACGTCCCAAAGAGTATCCCCGTCGCGCACCGCGGTGGGCTTGCACGATCCCAAAGCGTGTCAGGGACTGGAGAATGTTGGAGAGGTAGTTGGGAGGCGCCCCAATCCCCTCAGCAATGTCCACGAGAACAATGGGAGCTCGTGCCACTTCATCGGCCAAGAAGATTGCCGCCCGAATGGCGTACTCTGTCCCTCTATTGATCTGCACTCAATCTCTCCCTCGTTCCCTTGATCAATCTCTTGAGCCTTACCGATCCGACTTTCTCATTTTGTTGGATATCAAATGACTTTCAATATATAGTCACTCAACTCACTCACTTTAGTGACCTTTCGAATGGTTTCACTTACTTTTTCAATTTCGGAGCCGATTGATGAATCTCATGTCTTGGATCGACAAGCGCCAACAGTGGTGGAAGGTGTTCGTCATCATCTTTACTGTCAGCATTTGTGTCGTGGGATATATCGGCTACCAAACCTACGAATACGCTCCTCCCCTAGCGGACTTCCGCGCTGAATCCGGCGACTTGGTCTTCTCCGGGAAGTCGATCACGGACGGACAACAGATCTTTCTTCGCTATGGCCTCATGGACTACGGCAGTTTCTTGGGGGACGGCGCTTTACGCGGTCCCGACTTCACTGCTGAAGCCCTCAACCGAAGCGCCAAATCAATGAACGCTTTCCACGACCTTGCCTCGCGTCAGCGTTTTCCTAACGCCGACGAAAGAAAGCGCATCGTTGAGAGCCAAGTCCAGGCTGAGATCAAGAAGAATCGATACGACGAAGATTCGAACACAGTGACTTTGGGGCCAGCGCAAGTAACGGCATTCGATGATCTTTTGCAATTCAATAGAGAACGATTCGGCAGCGGCGGACCCGCTGCCGGCTCGGAAGCTTTCAAGCCGATCAACTACATCACTGACGAAAAAGAGCTCCATGACTTGACAGCTTTTTTCTTTTGGGGTGGCTGGCTCTGTGGCGCAGAACGACCGGGCTTCGACTACAGCTACACCCAAAACTGGCCTTACGATCCACTTGCCGGCAACTCCCCTGCTCCCGGCATTATGTTTTGGAGTGTTATCGGCGGCTTCGTGCTGATCTTGTCAATGGGGCTGGTCTTCTACCTCTATGGCAAACTCGACCGCGAAGCCGTTCTTGAAGCGCAAGAATCCAAGACCCCTCCTATGGCTCTTTTGGGTGACGTTGTGCGATCAACTCCCACGGCAACCCAAAGAGCGTGCTACAAATTCATGGCCGTCGCCGCTCTCCTCTTCCTTGTTCAAGTCTTGGCTGGGCTCATGGCCATCTCAGACTTCGTTGGTCTGTTCGACAACATTGGCGTTGATCTGACTGCTATTTTCCCTGTAACAGTGACCCGAGCTTGGCATTCACAAATCTCCGTTCTCTGGATCGCCGTGTGCTGGTTCGCGGCCTCAATTTGGGTCCTACCCCTCATTTGTCGGCCAGAACCAAAAGGGCAATTGGCGTGGGTTAACGGTCTTTTTTGGATGCTTGTCGTCTGTGCCCTTGGCGTTGCCATTGGTATCCCACTCGGCGTGCACGGCATCTTGGGCGAATGGTGGCGCTGGTTTGGCAACCAAGGCTGGGAATTTGTCCAGATGGGGCGTGCATTCCAATACTTGCTCTATGCCGCCTTCGTCGTTTGGTTCATTGTCGTCTACCGCGGCTTGTGGCCTGTCCTCA
Source organism: Planctomycetota bacterium (assembly GCA_024275615.1). Classification (GTDB taxonomy): domain Bacteria; phylum Planctomycetota; family DRQF01; genus S139-23. Next base: position 520 of record JAJRYU010000735.1, on the reverse strand, counting down.
GGCGACGTGAAAGTTGGTCGCTGCCCAACTGGATGGTCTACTCCATTGCTGGCATTATTTTCATGTTTACTGCCGGATTCGTGGCCAACGCCGATACCAATTTCGTCATCGCTGACTTTTGGCGCTGGTGCACCATTCACATGTGGGTAGAAGCGTTCTTTGAGCTATTTACAACTGTTCTTCTGGCGTACTTCCTCTACATCATGGGATTCGTCAGCCACATGGTCGCTGCACGCATCGTCTACCTCTCAGCGATTCTGTTCTTGGGATCTGGTCTCATTGGTATCAGCCACAACTTCTACTGGAATGCCAAGTCCGTTGAGACCTTGGCTCTGGGTGGTGTCCTCTCCACCTTGCAAATCACTCCCTTGGTCCTCCTCACAGTTGAAGCATGGAAATTCAGGCACATGCCTCAGAGCCGCATTGCCAAGATGAAACAAAAGGGAGGCAAAGAGGCCGTCTTCGGGCTGAGCGAATCATTCCTCTTTCTCATTGGGGTGAATTTCTGGAACTTCATGGG
>JAJRYU010000734.1 GCA_024275615.1 Planctomycetota bacterium | reverse complement strand
CCACCAAGGCCTTTCGGTATTCAGGAGGGAAAGCACTCCAGTGTTGGGCAACGATCTTGCGAACAGTCCGTTCCATTTCCCAGAAACTCGTGTGTTTCAATGTCGCATCGATTTGGCGACGTGCAAAATTCAGAGCGGAATCCGGTTCCCCCAGGAAACAAGCAAATTGGCTCAAAACTGGCATCGTCTTGAGGTCGCTCTTCGACATGGGAGGCAGCACAGTGCGGTGCAGAATATCCCGCGCATCTTCAAGGCGGCCATCCAGGAGCAAAGGCAGGATACGACGACTTACGGTGTCTGCCGGAATCGTTGGCGGTAACTTAGCTCCATCTGCCGCACCGACTTTGAAACGAGCACGACCTTTTTCTTCATCAGAACGACCGGAATTTTTGACCAGCCAACGGGCAGCGACAACATTGCCTCGATCGACAAGGTCTTGCACGCTATCTTCAAGAAGGCCTTTGTCGCCGGAAAAGACCCGAAGAAGTTCGAGCTCCATTGGTTGAGTCAACGGTATCAGGCCAAAAGCTTGACCCAAACGCCGAACAAACTTGCTGCGTGCGAGGACTCGAGGGTGCCGGCGCAAGGTGAAGAGTGAAAGGTCCTTTGGGAGATCAGACACCAACTTCTTCAACTCCTTGCTCAACGTCTCCCGTTGCCCCCGAATAATCTGAGCAGCGGTTTCCTTGGTTGCTGTGGCAAAGAGCCCAATCCGAGCCGCATCAAAATACTGCTCATAGTCGTCGAGGTTATTGCTTCGCCCAAATCGAAAGAACCCATCGGCGTCCGGGCGTTCTTCTTCTTTCACTGTGCTCATGGGCCGCCGGGTGAGCATCAAATCGATGGCACGGCGATACAGCCCTGAGGCGATTTTGTCGCGCCCCAACTCTTCTTGGAGCAAAGCCACTTTCTTGAGCAGCTGGACATCTCCGGGGTTGCCAACAAGGATGCGCTGAAAAACCTTGAGGGCCGCAGCTTTGTAACCAGCCGCCTCAAAGGATCCAGAAACTTTGCGTTGGAAGGCCGCGTAGTCCGGCACATCAACGGCTTGAGCAAACGTCCTTGAAGCTGATTGAACGTCGTCCTCCGCCAAAAACGCGGCCCCCAAACTCAAGTAGACATCCGGGGGAACGATATCACCCAATCTCATGAGGCGGCGACCGTAGTCCAAACGTCTTGTCTTTTGTTGCGGGCCGGTGGCTAACTCCATAAGTTCTCTGAGGATAGAGGCGCGGCGAGAACCAGCACTTGCGAGGGTGGCTTCCATAGCCCGCAACATCATCGCCTTGTCTTCCAGTTCTTCTGAGAGATCAGAAACAAGTTGATAGAGATAAGCTTTGTCATGGCGACTCGCGATGCGCTCCAAAGTCATTCGTCGCGCCCAACGCACAACTGGAGCCGGAGCACGTAGGTTGAGAAGGCCGTCAATGGCGACAGTAAAAAGATCGTCCCGATCTGCTGTTTCAACAAGGTGCTGAAACATACCGATGGCACGGCTCCTTTGTTTTGCCTTCGCCATGACATTGGCCAACAAGAGAAAAGCTTCGATGCGATCTGGATGGACAGCAAGACCTTTCCAATAGGCTTGGATTGCCTCCTTGGTCAAGCCAGCAAGAGCCAGGACACCCGCTTCGAATTCGGCACCGACGGCTCCCCCCTGTTTGCTAACGAGTTTCTTGAGGATCTTCTTGGCTTCGAGGGGGCGCGCTCTTTCCAGAGCGCTCATGGCTAGCTGCCGAAGATAATCTGACTCCCCTTTAGGATCGATCCGAATCAACCGGCGCACGGTACGCTCATAGTTCGCGTAGTCCTGGCACCCCAGATAGACTCGAGCCATTTCCTGGAGCTTGTCGACACTATCCTTTGCGTCTCCCGCCGCCTCGGCGATTACTTCCGCCGCGGAGACAGGATCACTCGCTTTGGTGTAGAGGCTCACCAAGAGGCTGGTGTCCTTCTGGCTGGCATTCCCCGCGACGACCTTCTTTTCCATTGCCAAGGCAATGTCTGCGAGCTTGCCACAGCGTGCAGCAACTGAGAGATAGCGGTCTGCGACGTATCTTTGCCTGGACACCGATTTCACGGTTCGCCACAAGTCACGCCAAAGATCGAGGGCAAGATCATCACGATCGATTTCTGAATAGAGCCACGCCAAGCGCATGTCAACATCTTCGCCGGATCGCCCAGCTCCACGATTCTTGCGCAGCGCTTCATAGGTATCTGCCGCCTTCTTTCGGCGGCGCATGGACTCCCATGCTTCGGCAAGAAGAATGCGTTTTCTTCCCGTCTTTGGCAGTGTCTTCTCGAGTTGGTCCAAGATCCGTTCCGCTTCAACGGACTTGCCCCGTCGAGAATATAGCTGGTGACGGAAGAACAGAGATTGGGCGGGGTTCGTCTTCTCGGCCTTTTTGGCCGTACTTTCGGCCAAGTCGTCGAGTCCCAGTTCCATCATTGCTTCGGCGGCGGCGAGCAGCACAGGGCCCTTGTCAATGCCCCCGACATAGGACTGCCACAACGCAACAATTTCGTCATTGCGGCCCCGCTCGATAAAGAATCTTGTTAGGCCGTCGCGCCATTCGAGTCGGTCCGGGTCGTCTTTGATGAGTTGACGATAAGTCGACACCAACT
>JAJRYU010000733.1 GCA_024275615.1 Planctomycetota bacterium | reverse complement strand
CATCGGCCCATCAGGACTCAAGTTCAGTGGTGGTCGTGGTCATATTCAGGTGGACGTAACAAATGTCAAAACAGACGCATTCACGTCGACAAACTCGGCAGACCGAAGGTGGTTACTTACGTTCCTACTCACGCCGCGAATGGCTACGGGTGAAACGACTGTTCGAGACCAAACCCTTTTCTGGGCTGGATCAGACGCCACAGGATCTAGTGATCCCGAGCCCCTTGGAATTCGAATCGTCTCAGACAAACTCCAAGTCGACTTCGTAGACAACACGAGTAAAAAGACAACCACGCCGAACGTGGCCCTCAGCACACTCGTGAATGTGAGATGCCGAATAAATGTGGTTTGCTACAACACAGGCGCTACTGAGGTGTTGGTCGCAGCCGTGATTCCTGAGACTGGTACAGGCGCATCATCGACCGTAACGATCATCGCCGGTGATCCGACAGGAACGATTTCAAGCAACTGGTCGATTGGCCGGAAGGTGAATTCCTTCACTTCGCCGATCACGTTCCCATCGATTTCAGGATCAGCGGGTGAGTCGGCTTTTTGCTGGCTTGACGACTTCGCCTTCTTCAAGGACTACGTCAGCACAACATCACCGCCATCGACATTCGGGCTTCACTTCACAGAGAACAGCCTTCTTGACGTTTTGCCCGGATATCAGAATGTTGCGTTGATCTGGGCTTTATCGCTGAATGATGGATCGGGAAGATTGATTGACACGCGGGGATCTTTGGATTCTACGGCGTTATCTTTTCCTGACTACTCGATACCGTTCTTGTGGGGCGAAGGCATGGTCACTCCTGACGTGGCCCCTGAGATCACAATGCTCAGAGACTATCGCCGTGTTCTGAATGACGGTACTTTCAGAAATACAATGCTGGCAATTAGTGGGACTACTTTGCATGAGATAGATCCATCGGATGGGTCAGTCTCCGTTGTATCAGGATCATTACCGAAAGGGGGAAAGTGGTCCCACTCTCAGTATGCCGACAAGATTTACATGGCTTGCAGAAATGGATTGCCGCCTGTTGTCTACAACGGGTCTGTCGTATCCCAGGTTGGCATATTGGCTCCTGGGGAAGCCACAGCATCAACGACAGCGAATGGTGCTGGATCGTTTGTGAATTCCGGTGTTTATCAGCTCTACTACACCTATAGGAATTCGGCGACTGGAGTCGAGAGCAATCCGTCGCCGGTTGAGTCTATTACGTTCGGGGCTGCGGACGACACGATTACGGCAGTAGCCATTGCCGTCTCTGCCGATCCCCAAGTCAATCAAAGGCGGATATACATGACTGGCGTTGGCGTTGCGGCTGGCGGAACGGCGCTGTTGACTGCCACGATCGACGATAATACCACGACGAATTATACCACACCTATTTTGGCGCGGGGCGTGTCAACATCAATGGACTATGTCAACAACGAGCAAGCGCCCGTAGGCTCAGTGCTTGAGACGTGGAAGGACAGATTGTTCATTGCTGGGAATCCATCATTTCCGACAAGAGTTTACTACTCAGCCGTAGCTGGCCAGCTTGAGGGGTTCAACAAGTCCACGAAGTTTGAAGATTCAGACCTTGACGCTGGTGACCCGGTTGTCGGGCTGAAGGTTTTGCGGGATACGTTAGTTTCATATCTGAGAGATGGGCGATCTGGTTTCACTTCGACTGGTGACTCAAACGTGCCATTTTTCCTGACGAGATTGAATCAAGACGTTGGCGCTGTGAGTGAGCATTCCATCCTGACCTATGAGAACCGCCACATATTTCTTGGAGAGCGGGATATCTGGATCTGGTCTGGTGATGATGCGCAGAACTTGTCGAGTCCAACACAACCAGATAGGCCGAGTATCAAGAGATTCATCCGTGACACGATCAATGATTCCCAGAAGTTCAACGCTTCAGTGGCGCTCGATCGTAGTCGTGACCAAGCATGGTTTTCCGTGGCTACTGGCAGTAGCGTTAAGAATGACACCATCTTGATTCTCGACATATCACAAGGAGTTTGGAGCAAGTATGATCTAAAGATGGATCTTCTTGCAGAGATTGAAGATAGCAACGACGAGCCGACGATTTACGGTGGCAGCGAAGGCTACATTGTCAAGCTGAACGATGGCGACAGTGACGGGCCTACGTTTGTAGCTGATGGCGCGACTTCCGGCTCCACGAGTCAATACACAGCATCGGCGATGACGTTGACGGTTGATAAGTACAAAGGAATCGTTGCGGACGTTCTCCATGACACAGACAAGAGCGTTGAGCGTGTTGTTGTTTCACGCAACACAGCCACGACTCTCTATTTCAGGACGGCATTGTCAACGCCCGTCTCTGCGGGTGATTCAATCATCGTTGGCGGGATAAAATGGTACGCCGACTTCGATGTCGATTTCGGATCAACGCTGCAACTGAAAGTCTTGAGGTGGGTTAAGTCTTCGGGTCTTATCGATTCAGCGCCGACGACATCTCCATTGTTCAAAGTTGTTGTTGAGCCCAATATCATTCGACAAGCCTGGACACTGAATACCGCGAACACCTCGTCGTATGAGTCCGCATGGGGAACGAACGATACACTGAAGGATGCAAGGTTCGGTGGTCTGGGCAGGACGTTTAGAGCAAGGTTCTCTGCCAACCAAGTCGTTTCCCTTGCCGATGACGTTATTTATCCAGACACAGAGCCAAGAATAAAGCTCGCCGAGTTTCAAGTTGAAGGAGAGGAGGTAAGCGCAAGATGACTAACGTCCCAGAAATACCGATCTACCCATTCAATGGAACAGAGACGGACAAGAATCTCTACCATAGCACCATGCGAGAATTGATTCTAAGATTCTACGCGACTCAGTCATACGCGGACTCCGTAGGATTGCCAGAAGGCGTCGAGGGCGACATTCTTTATCACGATGGGTCTACTTGGGTGAAGTTATCGAAAGGGTCTGGTGGTGCTGTTCTGACGATGTCAGGCAACCTGCCAGTGTGGGCATAATGACTATCAGACGTGCAGAACCAAAAGATCTCAATACGGTGTTTGAGTTTCGTCAGTCTCTATGCGAGGAGGAGCGGGGCGAGCAGATGGACGCCTACGAGCTTCTTGAGTTGATGGCGGAGGTCGCAGGATCCATGAAACGTGGTGGCCCGACCATTCTCATCGCTGAGGAGGTTGGGATTCCCGTGGGCGCAATCTGGTGCTATGGAGGCCCATGCTTTGGCAAGTCCAGTGGCTTCGAGATGACAGTTGACATGTTGTACTTGATTAAGCCAGCGAGGCGTGGCGATCACTTGAAAGACATGTGGGATTCTGTTCATGAGTTGGCTGATGAATATGGGATCACATTGATCCAAGGCCATGTGTCGGCTAAGAACGATCTAGTATACAAAATGTGGATGCGGCGTGGGGCTAGAGTCCGCGCTTACATATTAGAGAAGGACCATCCACCCGTCTATGTGATGCCTGGTGAGAAGAAAGAGGAGAATGTGATTCATGAGTAGTCAGAGTACAGCACAAAAAGATTCCTCGAAGCTCATCAACAAGGCTGTTGCCCTTCAGAGCAACTTGATCCCACAGATCAAGAATGATCCTCTGTTTATTCAAAGACAGGGATTGGCCCAACAGATTGTTGAAAACCCACAGACGTTTGGCCCAGAGCAAAGGGCGCTTCTTTTCCAGCAACAGAGCGACTTGGCTAATCAGGCGGCGACAGACTTCACCGTTAACTCGGCCAACGCTTCTACTGGCGCAAGTGGCGCAGGGGCACGAAGTGGTTCGCAAGAGTTGTCGAGGCAGATCAGTGCCGCAGGATTAGGGCAAAGCATAGCTCAAGCGCAGCAACAGGTCGCCTTGGCAGGAGCCCAACAAGACCGTGCGGATCTTTTGCAGGCCATCAACACGGCTAGCAATCAGGTTGGATTCCAATTCCAGCCAGAGAAGGACTTAATTGCGACCCAACTTGGTGGCGCGAAGACATTTGCTGGATTTGGGCCAGAGCAGCAAGGAATCGGTGGGATTCTCGGTGGCCTGGCGGGTAGCGTGGCAGGCAAAGTGATAGGTAAATAGCATGAGTGGCGATTTAACTGGAACCAATAATGCCTTCAATCGGTCGTTTGCTGCGGCAATGACCAACGCTCGCGCTAACGCCGACCGTGAGCAGCGCCAGGAAAGCATCGACGCGCAGAACAAACTGGTTGGGCTCCAGACATCTGACCTTGAGCTAACGCAACAAGCCGAGGGTCTATTGCCACAGCTTGACAGGATTCGCAGGGATAGTGCGGCTCAGGGTTTGGATGGCACTCAATCACAACAGGCAGTCAGTGATTTCACCAGGAACCTGTCTGACCCGTTGCAGGGCAGATTGCGGCGTTTGTCGAGGGCCGAGCGTGGTCAGGATATCGGCTTGCGCAAGGGTGAGGCCGACATCAAGAAGACTGAATCTGATATAGCCGCGACTAAGTTCAAGATCGGTCGGTTCAAAACTGAGGATGACTATCGCAAAGCTCGTGATGCCATAGCTGATGATTTCGCAAACAATACTCTACGGTTCAAGCAGAAGAGCATTGCTGACCAATTGGCACAAACGAGGGAATTGGCTAAAGCTGATGAGAAGTTCAAACTCAAAGCTATTGAGTTACGGCAGAAAGGTGCCAGTGAACTACAGACGACTAATCTTGCAGCTATGGCAGCCCAAGAGATCCAAAGGAATACTTTTTCCATATTGCAAGATGAGGCAAAATTGGGTCGGCAGTTGGTGAAGGGCGACATGGACTTGATCCGCGCCATGATCCAGCAATCAGCCGTATCGAGAGAATCCCAGATAACCAACTTGGCGTTGCAACTTGATCCACAAGGTCAAGACCCAGAGGGTGCTCGGGAGAAAGCATCCCGCATAGTCGGAGCTAATGAGCAAGTTATCCCGGAAGTCTTGTTTGCCATCCAAGAGCGCAACCTTGATGGTGCCAGAGCATCACTGGCGAAACTAAGAGACTTTGCTGGCGCGACAGCATTGGGCGAGCAAGTCCCTAACTTTGGACAAGCACCAGTCCAAGGCGTTGGTGGTGATGGCGAAAAGACATTTGGCGTTACAGGTGGCAGTGATCGCCGAACGCTTCGCAGTTTGTTGTCATCGAAGAAACCAGAGAAGGTCGCCGACAATGGGGAATTCGATATTGGTGCCCTTCCGAAAGACAGCCCGATAAGGAAGATAGAGTCCGCCGTTGACTTGAGCAAAAAGCAGTTGGCTTCAGCCGTTAATATACTCTCAGATGTGTCAGAGTCGGACATCAATTCGACATGGGCCGAGAGTAATGATCTCCCTGGTTTTTTGGTTGATGGCCCTATTGGTGGAGATGATAAAAAGACAAAGATACAATTCACTCACCCCAAAAGCATCAGCTATAAGATTTCCGTGAACACGGGTGGGCCGACATCAAGGATGGCCACGAATCGTGTGGATAACGTCAAGGGCTTCATCAAGGATGGTTTGGAGGAGTTCGGCTACAACGGCGAGGCTATTCTCAAATACGCCATAGACAACAAGATTGTTCCAAGCTCAACAACCATCAAGACATTTTTCAATAACTCTCAGGCACTTGTGAAGACGATTCTCGACAAGACTACAGATCGAGCATTCTCTGATATCAAGACATCGTCGTTCAGCAGGAAGAAGAAAGCATCGACGAAGAAAGTAGGGGCTAAATAATGTTGCCAATTGAGACGCTTCTGAATTCCGTCCGCGAGAACAACAACATCGTGGCCCAGCAGAACACCAAACAGCAAGAAATCAAGGCCACGCCAGCCCAGAGTGTTTCAGCAGGGTCGGATTTTGCCGAGTCTGCGGGGGAATTCGTCAAGGCCATCTTCTCTCAAAATGAGACACAAGGGCAAGCTCAGGCTCAAGCTCCGGCACAAAATCAGAATCAGCAGCAGTTCCTCTTTTCCCCAGAGCAGCTACAAGCTCTACAGCCACCAGAACAGGGCCAATTAGGGGGAAACAAGTTTCTCTTGGATATCTTGATGAGGTTATTCGGCAATGGCGCTTAGACCACTACAGCCACTCTCACTGAGACGTAAGAATATCGCTCCGATTCTGCCATTCCAGCCGGGTCAGGATCAGATATTGGCTGAACAGCAACAGCTTGAGGCGGAGGGTAGCGACAACCTCTTCTTTCAGGCATTGCAGATCCCTAATCGCTTGTTGTTTGGCCAAAGCATTCAGGGCGGCCTGGAGGGTATTGCCAGAGATGGCATCGGTGAGGGAGTTAGGAAAGCGTTTATCAATAACCCGGTATTCCAAGCGGTCGAGGGTGTCTCGAATGTGACCGAGAGTTTGTTCGGGCTGGACATCGCCGAGGGTGCGGGAGACTTCTTTGAGTTCTTAGGATTAAAGGAGAAAGGTAGCGTAGGGCTTGTTGAGGATACCAGCTTCGTTGAGATCAGGCAGGCTCTTGGGTGGAAAGAGCTTGACAACAAGATTCTCAACTTTGGTCGTGACCTTCTTGGAGAATTGGTGACAAGCCCACTTGAGCTTATCTGGACGCCATTTGGGTTAACGAAGGCAGGACGCGCAGCGAAGGCGGCTGATGTGTCCGCAGACCTTGGCAGAGCAACCGAGGCTGGCATGAAGGCACTTGTCAACTTCAAAGTGCCACTTACACAGACGGGCTTCCACGTCCCGATGACGAAGAGCTTGGACCTCTACACGGCTAGGGTCTTGCAGAGTACGGCTGATTTCTTGCGCACCAACAAGTTCTCGGCACCCATCTTAGGAGCATTCGATGCAGGATCAGATATCAGGCATGGTGACGCTTCGGTGCGGGCAGCAGGCAGAGCCGCAATCAGGTCTCGGCGCGAATTCTATCTCAAATACCAAGCGGATTTCCTGCCAGCGCTTGCGAAGATAATCGAGGACACCCCGGACGTCATCCTCAACAACAAAGACTTGCAGCTCCTTCTCTCTTCGCTGGTGGAGGTCGGCGTTGAGGGCGCTGATGAGATGGCTGATGTCTTGCGTAAGCTGCAAGGTGGACGTCAACTTGACAAGCCACGGTTTGCAAGGAGAGGCATCATTGATGATCTCAACGGGGCGACTGATGGCAAGGCTTTTGTAATTGATGATGGGGCCGAGCTTGTCATCCCGGGAACGGGCGAGAAGCTATCCCCGACACTCATCGAAGGTGGTGATGGCACTCTGAGGAAGTACGTCAGTTTTAATGATCATCCGTTCGTCCAGATTGATGACGCATTAAGGGACCCTGATAAAGCAGGGCTTGCCGATGCAGTTCGTAACTGGCAGCAGGCATTCCCAGAAGCCCAATTGCCGGACAACGTCCTCAAACTGGGCAAAGATTTCCTTGAGGACAGGGGTGTCGTACTAAGGTCCAACGTGGACTTTGCCGATTCGAGGACGTTGAAATCATTCTCCTCCGACCCTGCCCTAAGGGATGCCACAGGTGGAACGGAAGAGGGGTTCAGGATACGGGGAAATAACGCTGATGAGGCGACAGGCACCATTGAGGAAGCCGTCAACGTCACTCGTGAGCAGACCTTGCCAGATATCCTCGCGAAGATTGAGAAGCTGGACAATGCTGACGATGTGTTCCAGGGGCTTAAGGACGCAGCGGTGGCTCTTCAGGACTTGAGCGATGGCATAGCCGACAAGGATCTTCTGGAAGGGCTCATTAACGGTAGCGTCGAGCGGTACTACCCAAGAGACTTGAGCCCCAAAGCGAGAGAGCTGGTTGAGGCCGCATGGTCAAAGGTTGGGACAGGCCGTAAATTCCGTGACTTGACGATCGCCGAAATAAATTCATACGTCCTCCAAAATGGCATCAAGCTGACCAAGCATCGCTCTGTGAAAGACCTGATGGCCAAAGAAGGCCCCGACGCTTTCATGAAGCTGATGAAGAACATATTCCCAGACAGCTTTATCACCAAGCTGAAGAGTTTGGGAGATGACTCCGCTGATGATCTTGCACAGTTCCTTAACACCAACGTCGAGCGTGACTGGTATAAGCGCATCGAGAAGTCTGCCAACGAGACTGGAAAGCGAGCCTTCTATGGCCATATCTTAGCCAGCGACTCGCCGATCGTTTTGCGGAACACGACGATCGAAGGTCTAAGGAAAGACATTGAAGGCACGATTACCCAGATCCAGAAGGGCAACAAGTTCTTGGCGATCAACTCGAAGGGTAACGAGAAGCTCATCCAATTTGATGTCATTGAGAATGCTGACACTATAGCTGACATCTTCAACGTCACGGAGAAGGCCAAGAGGCGGTTAGCAACAAACTACATCGATGAAGTTATTGCAGGACAAATATCCCAGAGCAATGAAAGCTACCGCGTTGTCTCACAATCTTTGAGATAGCAAGCAGGCATCACTGTCAGAAACCGGAGCGCGGTCAAAGAGCTTGTTGGCAAACGCGCATTGGTCCAGACGGTCCAAACTCCCGGGGCGGCACAGAGACTTTCTGTGCTGAAGGCTGACTTGCGGAAGCTGCGGTCAGGGCCGTTGGCAGAGACGCCATTGGCCAGGAACATTGAATCACAGATAAGCACACTTGAGAAGTTCAGTGATGTTGGGCTTGAAGGTCTTGATGATGCCGAGCGGTTAGCTCTCCAGCAGAACGAAAAGCTGTTAACTCCGTTCGACAACAAGATCTTTGACCTTGAAACTCAGTTGAGGGCGGTTGAAGATGCCCGTGGTGCCGTCAAAGGCGCAAAGAGAAATCTTACCCGCCAGCGAGACACAAAAGCTCTAAGGAAAGAGATTGCCGACCTCAAGAAAGAGCGGACGGTAGCCTTGAGGGACGCCAAGGATTCCCTTAGCGACATATCGGACGATCAAGTCAACGAAGCTTTGCTTATGCGAGATGCTTTATTCCAAGACGAGATCAATCGCCTTGACGATGTCATCGCAAAACGCAAGACGAAGTTGGATTCTATGCCCGCTCAAAGCGATGACTGGTTAGCCGCTGGCGAGGTACAGAAGACTCTGAAGAAGAAGCGTGATGACCTTCTCGCAGAGATTCAGAACAACAAGCGATACAAGAAGGACCGTGTTGCATATGTCCGTGACTTGAAGAAGAAGGCCAACGCACACGCCAAAGAACAACTTGACGATCTGAAGGCTGTAGAGACAAGGCAGCGCCAGGGCATCTCCGACAGGATGGATCAGCTTGATGAAGAGATGAAGCTATTCGAAGAAGAGATCGGCATGGACGGTAAGGTCCGCAAGAGTCTCGGACGCAAAGCCACACAGGAGGCGATCGATGGCAATAACTCCACAACCAAGCAATTCAACGACGCATTCCAAGCATGGCGAAAGAATAAGAAAATGGGATATGATCCCATGGACGCATTGGAATCGAGCGATCCTCAAGCCATGAAGGCTATCCTTGAGAGCGGCAATGGCAAGCAGCGCGTCGTTATGGTCGACAAGACTTCCTATGACGAGTTCATGCACCCGGAAAAGGGGATATTGGCGCGGCTCAACAAACCAGACTCATTGGCCAAGGCGTTTTCCTGGTTAGATCACATGACGACTGCATGGAAAGGGTGGATGACATTGCCGCCATTCTTCTCGGCCACGCGCTCCCGCGATACTGTCTCCAACATGATTACGCAGTTCCAAGGTGGTGTGAATCCGTTCGGGTTTGCCAAGCAAGCAAAGAATGCGGCGAAGTTCAATTACGCCATGCGCAAGGCTGTTGGTTCCGGCGACTTCGAGGCATTGAAGCTGTTCACTGACATTCCTGAAGAGGTGGCAAAGGCTACGGGTGCCAAAGATGGACTGGAACTATTCGAGTATCTGTATTCGAAGAGCGTCATTAGTCCAAGCATTCTCCAGAACAAGTTCGCCCTTGAGACAGGCTCACAATACGTTGACGTTTCAAAGTCTATCCCTCTTGCCGATGTGAGTGGCGTGAAGGAGAAAGCAAAGGCTTTGTTCGACAACGTCACGACGAAGAATATCGTTTCAAGGAACGTCCTCAAGGCTGGTGGCGTCCTTGCCGAGACTTTGGACGACCAAGCCAAGGTCATGGCATTCTATCAGCACATCGCACAGGGGAAGCTTGGAGAAGAGGCGGCATCGACCGTGACCAAGTGGGCCTATAATCCGAAGAGAGCCGAAAGCTCTAGTTTCGAGCGCATGTTTCTCCGTCGATTTATCCCGTTCTATTCATTCACTAAGTTCGCTGTGGCCTCCCAGGTCAGGGCAGCATTCACAAAGCCAGCGACCGTAACTCTATGGGAGAAGGTGGCGAGATCAGCCCGGACATTCACAGGACTATCTGAGATCGAGCAAGAGCTTTTGCTCCCTGAATTCATTAAGGACAACTTTGGCATCCCAACGAAGGTGAAGGACGGCGTAATTCACTTTAAGATGTTCGGATCGGTCTTGCCCTTGGCAGAGATTGGGAAGATATCGAACGCACTCCAAGACACGTTTTCCGACGAAGGCGAAGGTGGGATCAGTCGTGAGCTTGGGTCAAGAATGAACCCGTTCATAAAACTTGGCATTGAGACCGCTATCAACGAATCATTTTTTACTCAGAGGCCGATTGAAGATTTTCCGGGCGAGAAGGTTGACTTCATGTGGGGCCAAGTTCCAGCCAAGGTGAGAAACGCTTTGATGGCAGTCCGTTTGTTAAATGAGATTGACCGTATTGGCATCTTGGACAAGAAGGGTCTCGACGCCATCCTTAGCTTGCAAAACCCAGCGGGCGATCGTGTTGATGCTCGTGGACAAACTGTTGGCGAGAAGTTCTCACAGTCGGCGTTTAACCCATTGGCCATCGGCAGTCGTACCCAAGTAAGAGATGTACGCTCAACTGCCGGATTTGCGATCAGAGCTCAACAGAGAAATATCTCAAAGGACCGTAGCAGGATTAGGGACTTGGTTGAGAAGCAAGCAACAAGCGGCCAGTCTGAAGAGGACAACCTCATCGCCTTACAGAAGAGCATCGCTAAGAGAATAGCGAAAGTAAACATCTTGACGAGAACAGCCCAAGAAAATGATGGGCAATTGAGATGAAACGAGCATTGAAAAAACTCGTGCCGATAGTGATCGTCTCAGCTTTGCTTATTAGTCGTAGCCATGCCTTATATCGCGCTATAGACTTGCAAATGTGGGTGAATGATCACCTTGAGCAACAGCACCAAATCACTTTAGGCGAAATTGAGACACGCCTGGATCGGATCGAGAGATGGAAGGAAGAAAGAATGAGGGCAACAAGTGGCAAGTAGTTATGGGACCATTTGCAGCGTTGCTTATCATAGCCTCATCGGTAGTGTCGTGCGACGCTGCGAGTGCGGTGGCCGGAACAAAAGAACGAATGGAAGAGTTAGTTTCGACGTACCAGAAAGAAAGACGGAGGAAGACGATCGTGAAGAAAGCTAAATGGATTGACGAGACATGCACGGAGTATCAAGTGTGTGTCGCCCAGAACCCCGGAGAGAGTGAGGCAGATTGGTGTGAGCGGTTCAATCGCATTGTCGCGACTGAGCAAGCTTTGCATCCTCCTGTCAACAAGTAGGAGATTGTCATGCCTGATTCAATAGACCAATTCGGAATGCTCATGGCGTTCATGGCTCCAGTGGTGGGGCTTTTGGCGTGGCTTGTGAAGGCTACCGTTAAGCAGGCGGAAAGTTCTTCCGAGCGCCACACTGAAGGGCTTGTGAAAATCAGCGATTCCGTCGACAAGGTCAACATGACATGCGCCGAGACGTCCGTCGTTTTGACCAAACACATGGAGTCTGCAAACACGAATCAGAAAGAAATTGTCGACTTGATTGGCAAGGTGATTCACAAGGGCAGAAACACGGACACGTTGCTTGGGAACCTTGTCGAACAGCATCAACCAGGGCATACGCTTTGTCGTCACGGAGAGATTGAGGCTCATGACATTCACGAGGCTGCGAAGAAAATCAACGAGAGCGATAGCCTTTAGCGCTGCGGTCTTGTGTCTGACAGGATGCGCAGGCTTGCAGAGCGCGGATAGATTTCACTTGGGCCTTGCCATCACAACGGGCATCCCAGGTTTCCCAGAGGTTAGGTTTAACCTCGATGTTGAGGACCAACAAAATGAAACGATTGCCAAAGATTTGGGCGGCTTGTCTGATTTTGAGTATGGCTACGCTGAGTGGCTGCTCAACGATGGACTCGATAAAAGACGCGAAGATGAAGTGGGATTTTCTGAGCGACAAAATTGATCGTGGAATCTCTGAAGTCAAGCTCTATACGGCGGAAACGCTGGCCGAGATGAAGCAGAAAGCGACGGAGGCGGAATCGAATCTGGCAGCTCTTGGAATCATCCTCGACGTTGACCGGGATGGAAAGGTCACGAAGGACGAGGCTATTGGAGCCATCAAAGACCTCGCCACAGGCTCGGTTACTGATGGCAACAAACGGCGGCTCTTATTCGACCCTGACCTATGGGTTGGTGTAGCGGGTGCGGTTGTCACATCATTCGGCGCGGCGGTAGTCACATCACGCAACAGACGTACTAAGGCCGAGCTCAAGAAGCTCAGAGACGACAGCGCGAAGGTTTAGTGCATGACGACATACTACGTCAATGATTCAACGGGAAATGATACGAACGATGGCTCCTCGACATCTCCGTGGAAGACTCTTGGTAAAGCCGAGACGTCTATTTCAGCCAGTGACACAATCAAGTTGTCAGGGTCACAGACGTATTCACTGTCGGCAACCTTTGACATCACGTCTAATAGCGTAACGATCGAACAAGATGGAGGCAGTAGTCGCCCAACAATTGACGCATCGTCTGCAACCCGCGCATTCTTCATTCAAGGTGCGACCAATGTGACTTTGAAAAATCTTATCATCGACGGCGCTTCTGCTGACAATGTCTTGGTTACGGGAAACGTGGATGGGTGTCTGATAGAAGGCTGTGACCTGATAAATTCTCAGAACAACGATGGTTTCGAGTGCGACTCTGTTTCCAAAGGTGGTTCTGCTACTAGTGGAACGGTGATACTTAGGAACTGCTTAGTAAAGGACAACCTGGTTGACGGGGTGTCGCAATACTCAGGTGCGGTAATTAAATGTTATGGCGTTGTCTCTGATGGCCATGGTGACGTGGGTGGCGCTCCAGCAAACGCTGACAACTTTACGACTCACGAAACTGGCCACATTGAGATGTACTACTGCAAGAGCATCGCCGGAAAAGATGGGCTGCATTTCACGAACACAGCAGGAACCAACATCGTTGATGGCTGTTCTATCACTGGGGCCTCGATCGATCCTATTAAGCACCAATCAGCGTCAGGATCAACGACCGTCCGCAACTCGTATATCGAGTGTGGGGCATTAACTGGAATCTACGCTGACAACGGAGCGAACATAGACGCCTACAATAACGAGGTGGTGATGTTGAGTACGTTCGCATCTGGAGGAATATCTCAAGGTGCTATCCATGCCGACGACACTGGGTCAACGATGACAGTGTACAACAACACGATCTTAAATTTCTCGGCGAATCAGGGTGAGGCTATATCGACTGACTCGGCAGCAGGCAATTTTGATTGCAGGAACAACTTGACCATCTTGCTCCATAACTCAGCCAAGCATACAGATGCCAGAATCACATTTGCGTCAGGAACAAAAGAGATTGATTACAACTCCTACTATCCTGACAATGATCCGTTGGTAGACGGCGGACGGTTTAGGCGTGGTGGCACAGAGATGACTTTCTCTACGACTGGGACCAACTGGCAGGGGTTTTCCTGGGATGCCAATGGTGTTGTTTTGACGTCTGACCCGATTGGCATATCGTCGTCTTCTGGGCTTTCGAGATATTCTCTTATCCCAATTGACTTCTCCGAGCTTCTTGTTGGTCAGAATTTGAGTAGCACGTTCACTAACGACATGCGTGGAAATAAGCGTGTTGCGACCGGTTCTTGGTATGTCGGTTGCCATTTACCGAAGAGCATGGAAGAAAACATGGATGCTCTTGGGATATCTATCTATGTCGGAATGAACATAAGGACTTAACCATGGCAACAGGTGACATCCTCTCGGTTCTCGTTCCAAGTGCTACGGCGGCTGGGCTTGCTATCGACGGTTCTTACATAGATGTTGATATTGATTCGTTCACGACGGGCATGGACGTGGATTTCGGGTCAGGGTTTGGTAGCCAACTAGATGTCGCGGATTTGGCAAGTGCAAAAATAGTCGTCACGATTGTGTCAGAGGGGTACACAAGTGGTGTACTTGGTACAGTGACAAGGACAAGCGTTGCTAAATCTATCGCACGCCAGAAGTCGCCAAACGACACGCTTGAGGATCAAGCAATAACCGCTGGCGGCGCTCGCGTTCGGCTTTATCTTACTGAGCCTATTTATGTCGACGATCGTAACGCTGGAGCCGGAACGAGTGGTACTGATCCGACGATTACAATAGCAGCCGGAGCGTTTCGCAATACTGGAGGATCATCGGAACTCAGCACGGCAAAATCTGACTTCTCTATTACCAACGAATCGACTCGCGTTTACCCTAAAGTGATTGGGCAATGGGACAATGTGGCGGGCTCGATGAATGCCGATCGCGTCAAATCTGACTTTACATTGGCGTCAAATTGCTTTCACAAATTCGGGATTGACTCGGTTAGGTTTGACGCCGATGGTCAAACATCATCGAACAATGAAAACGGAACGAGTACGTCCATGACTTCGGTTGTCAGGTCAGCAACAAGCCTCTACTTTCCGTCGTATCAAGCCAGCATTCCATTGGCAGGATTCACTCAAGGAGAATTGATTGATATAAGGTTTCGCGCTTATCCTGTTGTTGGTGACGCCGCATCTTTGTTGGACACCGACAGCTTTACATCGGCGGCAGATGAGATACTTGGGTACACCAAGGGGGTTATCGTTTGCGACAAGAGCGATTTGCTTGACGTCTTCAAGTATGTCGCCACGACTGGTAACGACACAACAGGCACGGGGACGTCAAGCCTTCCGTATGCGACTATCGCCAAGGCCGTTGACGATGGGGCGACGATTGTTCGCCTGAAGGCTGGCACCCATGGCATGGGGTCGAGTGCCACGAGAAGGACAACCAATGAATGGATCAGCGTTGAGCCTGACACGGGTTTAGACTCAACAAACGTAACGGTCCAGTTAACGGCGACTCGGACGTATCGATGTCAAAGGCTGAAGATAAGCGGCACGACCGTTACGCTTGCTGGAACAACTTCATGGGCAGATGGCGAAGAAGCTGGAAACTTTATTCAATTCCGTGACTGTGATTTCGACTCATCAGGAGTAGGCACGCCGACCACTGGGCCTGGATATCGTTCGCATGGAACGTATTTCATCAACTGCACTGGGGATATGGGTGAAACAGGATGGGCTGTTGATGGGTTCTCTTCTAGTCGCGTTGCTTGCCAGTTCGATGGCGTAGTTTTTGGTGCAAGCGGAAAAGAAATCGATACGGCTTACAGAGTTGTTGGGTGCTCGGAATCAAGCACGACGAGATTTCAAGAAAAGGCTGCTGCGAACATTGCCCCGATAATGTCACAGCTGATATTTGGAGCAAATGAGAGTTTAAGTTATTCCGTTACTAATGACCCATGGATTCGCATTGCCGAGCTAACTGTTTTGTCGCGAGGACTAGCGTTTATCGGCAATGTTGTAGAAAAGACGGGAGCAACGGCAGCCGCAGTTGTTCTCGCTGGAGACGCATCTGTTGTCGCAGCATCGCACGTTTTGATGTGGCACAACACAATTGCTGGGGAGCGGTGCAACCTCGGCTATAACGACCAAGGCACAACTGGCTACGCCCGCCCTGATTGGGATGTTCGATTCAATGCGTTCCGTGACTTCAACAATAAAGACGACACGTTCGGGACGCCTAGTAGTGCTCGGACTGGCGGTTGGGATGTTGGATACGGTGTTGGATTCGAAGAGAATCACTATGAGATTTCAAACTTCCCAGGTGAGTATGATGGTCTTGGGCTGACAACGGGGACGCCTGGCTATACCGATGATCAAAGTCTGACGGGTGGCACGGCTGGGAATGGTGATTACACGCCCGCGACGGGATCAGCATTGCTCAATAGGGTGACTTCGGGCGGCTCAGTATTCCCGTTCGACCTATACGGGACAGCAATCAGAAACGACGGCACTGGCGCGGCTGGTGCGATTCAAAACATTTTACTCTCAAGCGAATTGTCTCTTGGGATTGATGTCGGAATAGGAGATACAGGAATGGCAAGAGTATTAGATGGAGTTAGCTCAAGCGATGGCGTTGCCAGCTTGACAGCAGGAGCCGTTACGACATTCACGTTTGCCGCTATCCCAAGCGCCAAGGGCGGAAACATCGTAACGGTCAGCAATGTGAGCGGTGGCTTATGCCGCATGACGGTAAACGGTGTGTCTCCAGACACAACAATCACGACTGAAGACGCAACGAGCGTTGGATTCTATCTGAACGGTGGCAACGCTGTATATGAGTTTGACTCAACGACTGTCATCACGGACGTTCGGATCGTTCCGTTTACAACAGATTGGGGCGAAACCATTGTCACCGTTCACAGGGATCAGAGCTAGCGCGTTGCTCTCTTCGTGACGCGGTATCTTAGCATGGGACGCTTGGCCATAGGCTTTATGGATAGGCCAACGGCCTCCAAGTCTTCCCATGTGTAGAGACCCCGTGCGATTTGGCGGTATGCTGTTGAAAGGCACGACTTGCAGAGACCCCGCTGGACTTTGCCTCTTTTGCAGGTTGGGTTGAGACAAGGGTTTTCTTGGAAGACCGTCTCAATCTCCTTTTCCTTCCTACGGCGTCGAGAAGCCCGCGTTGCCTTTGGTCCTTTAGTCACAGAATAACCTCCATAAGAGCCACCACGACGCTCCAGATAGCACGAGGGCTAAGATGAGCCCCTTAGCCGCTGCGTGTGGATCATCAGGTGGCTCGATGTCTCTCTGGCAGTAGGGCGGGTTAGTCATCACACGGCTTCTTGTCAACGATATCAGAGTCAGTGACTTTGACGGCGGTGCAATGGAAGAACTGTTGTTGTCCATCGATGATAAGGACAATCTCCGCTGCTCCCTTTTCGACTTGGTCGTTGGTTAGCCCTTCGCCTTGGATGGTGAGCATGACATCTTTTTTCTTAATCGACATGGTTGATTAGTCTCCTTGCAAAACGAAATGATATTCACAGTGGTAACTTCTTAAAGCAATAGCTTTGGCTACCGCTTCGATTGAGTCCTTCATTTTCTTTTCATTGAATGATTCCCAAGCTACTTGGCGTTTGTATGGGTCATCGCGTGAACCGAATATTTCATGAGTTGATCCGATACAGCGTTCGCGTGTATGACCGAGATTACGTACGTTGTTGTTCGAGCCCTTACGTCTAAATACTGTCATCGTTCTCTCTCCTCAAACATCTCCCGAACAATCTTCATCGCCTCAGCTTCGGCCTTCGGCTTCGTGAGACCGCCATCATGCTCCATAATCGCGGCGCGTTCCTTCCACTCCATGCGCCACTCTTTCGGCCACGTCCATGGGAAGTAAGAAAGTGATGGCAATGATTTAGGCTCTTGGCAGTTTGCACCGAGGGAACCACCCCCAGGCGACTTGGCAGAAAGCGAGCTTAATTTTGCACGGACATTACCCGTGCTATTGCTGATAGATTTGCTTTGTTCCCGCGAATGCGGATTCTTGCCCGTCGTCATAGCCATCACTTTGTTCTCCTAACCAACTCGTCCGGAATCGAACCGGGTGCAAAAACTACCGCCGGGACAACCGGCCCTTTGCCACGCAACCATGCGCCAAGTCAACACGCCATCACGGTTGGATTCCGCTGGCGTTGCGAGTGTTATTCGACCGCTCGCTGCGTAGTGCGCGCCCTTTCGATGCCCTATCAAGGCGTAGACAGCAGGCACGCACGAGACGCCGTCTACTATGATTGGTCATTGCGTTATCTCATCATCAATATCCACGACCATATTCCTGGCCGCGCACTTCTCACAACCGCTTACCGCTCTTTCAAGCTGGATGCTCTTGGCTGCCATCAACTGCATGAGGTAGTCATTCTCGTCATCCACCATCTCATCAATCAACCCCGCGAACTCATCGCGCAATGATTCCTTCAGGAACACGCCGCACGCGCTCATGATCTGCCTCACGATGTCGTTGGCTTTATCTGTTCGCATCCCATTTCCTTTCATACCGCCAAATCATCCAAGCGATGACGGCGGCGGGTGTGATTGTTGCGGCGAGGATCATTTGACAACCAGCCTCGCCTTGTTCGAATAATCCCGTTGCGGCCTGTGAATCTTCTGCTTCTCGAATATGGCCCGCTCCTCCTCAAGCTCACGAAGCTGCCTGGGAGTGCAGCGCTTCTCGGTGACGCATGACGTCATGAGGGCGGCGACCAGGGTGAGGGCGATGGCGATGCACCAGAATAGGTACCACTCAAGCCTCTCTGTAGACTTAAACATCGATATCCTCCTTAGCTTTCATGAGTTGAATGATTGTTCTGGGCGAATCATCTTGTTGGCATCGCACCTTCATGATGTGAATATTGCATATCTGGGAATCGTCATGATAGGCCACTTCGTTCAGTGCGTCCAGAACGGTCTTCGCAAGGTTGTCCGCGTCAGGGGTAGATATATGCCATTGCGCCTTGGCTGGATTACGCTTCCTTTCGGCTGACTTAGGTAGCGGCATCATAAAGGTGATGCGACACGTTATCGGACCTTCGATCATCTCCCATCCGTGTTCTTTCATCATGGCTGTTGCGATGGCTGCTATGCGCTGCTTTTCCTTCTTGGATTTCGGCGGATCATACATGCGAGCGTTGCCGCCTATGGTCGTGCATTTCGGGCGGCCTTGGGGGACGGGAACGCCCTGGATGAGAATGGTGATGCTATTCATCGTCTACTTCTCTTTCCTGCCAGACAGAATATCCAGCTTGTCTTTCAAGTACTGGGGTAAGTCCTCAGCTTTGACAGATTTCCCACGCCAATTTCTGGTGGGCTCAACCTTTCTCAGCACGACCATACGATGGCCCCCGAGATCGTAGTCCTCGACCTTCCTCCAGCCGAAAGGTATGCTACTTTGGCCGTTGGGGAATTCGGCGCAGTCAGTCATCACTATGCCCCTATCCCAGAGATGAGACCCCCAAGCGTATCGTCGTCAGGATCGTCTGTGTCGCCATCCGGCCTGTCGGTGATACATTGATCAGATTTTCCATCCGATGACGACTCGGGCGAACCTGGGGTTATTCTCGCGGCTCCAGTAGACGGAATCATGTCAGCAACACTACCTGGAAGTCGCTTTGTGTCTGACTCTGTTGTTTTTGTACTCTCCCAGATACGCATACCGTTGGAGCGAAGGACGTCACGATTGGTGTCGTCGCGGGAGATGGTTGCCCACCCGCCGAGCTTCTTCGCCAGCATGTTGGTCTGGGCAAACTTAGGCTTCCAACCGCCGTCAATCTGATGTGCGTGATATTCCCAATTGTTTATGCCTTGGATGATTTCGGCGAACACGTCACCGAAGTCAGGACCGCCAGAGACGATATTGGCGATACGGTCCCGGCATTCCAACAGATGTGATGGCGTGACGTTTCGTTCACGATGGGTGGCAAGCAACATGTCCATCGAGGGGATCAAGTCATTCTCGCTCATCGACTGCAAGGCTTTGACCCAAACCTTGACGCAGTTGTCGAAGTTCTCGGGGCTCTGTGTGGCTCTGCTGAGATCGGGGTATGCGAATTGGAGCTGCAAGATCATCGCGGATACGGCATGTTCTGAAATCATATCTTATTTGCTCTCTTGAGAATATTGGCTACATGGGCGACTTTG
>JAJRYU010000732.1 GCA_024275615.1 Planctomycetota bacterium | reverse complement strand
CGGGCTTGACCGCCTCGATGGTGCCGAAAGATTCCATGTACGTTGTGCTTTGGCCGACTTCCGGCAATTCGATGAAGACAATATCACCCAATTCGCTCTGCGCATAATCGGTAATGCCCACGGTGGCCACGCCATTTTCAACTTTTACCCACTCATGCTCTTTGGTATACAAGAGGTCATCGGGAATGGTCATCTCGCTCTCTCCTTGAAATAGTTCATCAACCGGTCACTGTGCCGCTCAAGACGCGGTTTCATTCTCTCCGTTCATGGTCTCGACAAACTTTGTATCGAAATCGCCGCTGATAAAAGCAGGATGCTTCATCACTTTCTGGTGAAATGGAATGGTGGTCTTGATGCCTTCAATTACAAATTCGTCCAGGGCGCGCTCCATGCGCTCGATGGCCTCCTTGCGGTAGCGCCCGGACACGATCAATTTTGCAATCAACGAATCGTAAAACGGCGGAATGACATATTGCGCATAGCCATGCGTATCTACCCGCACTCCCGGGCCGCCCGGGATCTTCTTGCAGATCTTATCGACCTCCGCGAGGGGCACATCGAGTGCGCGGCCGACGTCACGAATGACGCCTTTCGCGGCCATCGTACCGAAGGTGATAATTTGGCAGACGTTGTCGCGACCATATTTCTCGCCGACGTATTCAATGACTCGTTCCCGACCATCCTTGCAGAAGTCGATATCGATATCAGGCATGGAAATGCGTTCGGCATTCAGAAAGCGTTCGAACAGCAAGTCGTATTTCAAGGGATCAATGCGTGTGATTCCCATGGAATAAGCGACGATCGATCCCGCCGCCGAGCCACGGCCGGGACCAACGGGGATACCGCTGTCGCGCGCGTAGCGAATGAAATCCCAAGTGATCAAGAAATAGTCGACGAAGCCCATCTTGACGATGATGCCCATTTCGTACTGAAGCCGTTCTTCGACCTTGTCGCCGCCATTGGGGTAGAGTTTACTGATGCCTTGGCGACAAAGATGTTCGAAATACTCTTCGCTGGTGTAACCTTCCGGCGTGTCGAATTTGGGGAGAAATCGATTGTTGAAGTCTAGGTTGACGTTGCAGCGATCGGCAATGACGCGGGTGTTTTCGATGGCTGCCATTTGGTCGGTGAAGAGCGACGCCATTTCGTCGCCACTTCGCAAGTAGAGATCTCTCGAACCCATCTTGAAGCGATTGGGATCCGTGCGCAGTTTGCCGGTGCCGATGCAGAGCATGACATCTTGGGCTTCATAGTCCGCTTGATGAACGTAGTGAACGTCATTGGTGGCGACGATGGGCGTGTTCGTGCGTTCCGCCAATTCGAGAAGCTTAAGGTTGGCTTGCACCTGAATATCGATGCCATTGTCCATCAATTCGATGTAGTAGTTTTCCTGGCCGAATAGATCCTTGTATTCGCCGATCTTGTTTTCGGCGGCTTGCATACCCTCAGTGCGAATTGTCTGAATCAACTCACCGCCCAAACAACCGGAAAGGCACATGAGCCCTTCGCCATATTCTTGGAGCAGGGCTTTGTCCATGCGGGGGCGGTAGTAGAACCCTTCGGTATAGGCCGCGCTTGATAGCTTGATGAGGTTGCCGAATCCCTGGTTGGTCCGGGCCAACAAGGTGATGTGGTAGTTGTTCTTGCCGGACTTGACCTTCTTACGGTCAAAACGGCTGTCCTGCGCCATGTAGCCTTCCATCCCGACAATCGGTTTGAGGCCGTGTTTCTTGGCGTGCTTGACGAAGCTGATGGCGCCAAACAGGTTGCCGTGGTCGGTGAGGGCAATACTGTCCTGCCCGATTTTCTTGGCATGGGTCATGAGGTCGTCAAAACGACAGTTTCCGTCCAAAAGCGAGAAATCGCTGTGTACGTGAAGATGGACGAAATCGGTGTGGCTCATTGTGCTTCTATCCAGGGCGTAGGGAGCTTGGCTCCTTCGGAGCATTGTCGCTATCCTCGGGAGCAGCACTATAATGGTTTTTGCGGGGAGAGTGAAAGAACAGGGGTGCAAGGCACCCCTGTTTGAGATCGCGACGTTCTCATCTTCCTTCGGACGGTGCCGTTACGACGCCTTTGGGATCGGATCCAAAGCGAAGATGAAAGCCGCGACCCTACCCAATCGCTCTCTCGCCAGGACTTTATTCCTTCAGAGGGACACAAGAGCGAAACTGAATGGACACTCTTGCCGTGGTGAATACAGGGGCCATTTGGTAAATTGAGGCCCAGAAAACTTGATTCCAGGAACCGGAATTCACTCATGAAACAGCTCTCATTCCTTGTTGCGGTTGCTCTTGCGCTTGTCGTCGTTACGTCCTGTGGCACTGACTCTGGCCGCAACCCTCGAGATAGCGAGAAAGCTTCTGCTCGCAGCCAGGATGACCAGGCCAGCGGCTCCGGTCTTTGGGACATGTTGGCGCGTTCGGAGCGCGACAAAGGGCAACGTCACGCTTGGGAGAAGGCACGGGAGCGCCGTTTGCAAGCACAACTTGCGAAGGGCATGGAGCAGATTCCACAGGAGCAACGCCAAAACATGGTCCGATGGTGGCAGGAGTTCATCACCATGAACCCAGCTTGGCTCAAGAATCGCCACAATTGGCGGGCGTATGGCAAGGACGCCCGGGAGATTCTTACCGAGAATCTCATTATTGCCATGGTCCGTGCTTTCGAAAACAACAATGGTCCCATCTACAAGCGAGCACGTTCTGAGTTGTTCGACCTTTCAGAAGAAGCGACGCCTTATCTTGTTTCTGGACTTGCCAATGGCCGGGGTGACGCCGTCACGCGTAAACATTGCGTGGAAATGCTTGGCTGGTATGGGGCCAAAGCCATTCCTGAAATCAGTGCCGCCTATAGCGCAGCCGATCGCGATTCTCGTCTCGACCTTCTCCGTGCGGTCAAGGCCATGGGGCCTTTGGGAGCGCCACAGTCGATTCCTTTTCTTAAACGCGCCTTGCAACGCGAAGATGATTATCGTTTGCGGCTAACGGCCATTCAAGCACTCGGCCTCAGCGAAGACATGGGCAGTATCCCAGTACTGATAGAATCCCTCCGAGACGATGATCTTTCCATTCGAAAGTTCGGAGCGGGGACGTTAGGCCATTTCAAGTCCGACGAAGCGATCGTCGCTATCATTGAATTGCTGGAGCGGACAGAACCTCGAATCTTGCCGGAGAATCGAGAGATCGAAGTCGCACAAAACTGTGTTCATTCTCTAAGGGCTATGACCGGAGAGAACTATCGCCGTGGGGCGCAATGGAGACGTTGGTGGAACCGAAGGTAAGCAAATCGATTGACTGGGAACTGGCGCTTAAGAAACCCGGGTTGGTGTGCTGTGTCTCAGGCAAGAATTTCGTGCCTGGCGACGAGTATGTCAGCTTCCTGCGCTATGACGATGAAGAGGGATGGGGCCGTGCCGATATCGACCCCGCGTGCTTTGAAAAGTTAGAAGACAGACCTTTTGCCTATTGGCGGGCGCGCGTGGCTGAGCCCGAAGCCCACAAGGTGCGCCCCTTAGATCTCAATTTCCTCACAGAGTTCTTCGTTCGCTTACAGGATCAAAAGGATTCTGCCGAGCATGCGGAAGTTGGCTATATTGTCACCTTGCTCTTAGTTCGCAAGAAAGTACTGACTCAGTTGGGCCTCGATGTTGAAGGGGATCACGAACTACTTGAGGTTCGATTTACCAAGGAAAAGGACAGCCCACGATTCAAGGTCCACGTTCCAGAAATAACGGCGGAAAAAATGGACATCATTCGAGATGACTTGGGCCGTATTTTTAACCTTGACGATGCCAAGAAGTCGGCAAAAAAGAGCGCCCCGGAGAGTTCTGCAGAT
>JAJRYU010000731.1 GCA_024275615.1 Planctomycetota bacterium | reverse complement strand
CGCCATCACAGATGACGATGTCAGCGTCCTTGCCAACTTCCAATGAACCGACGCGATCATCGAGGGCATAGACTCGGGCGGCATTCAAGGTGATAGCCTTGAGCGCAGCATCTTCTGGCAAGCCGCCGCCAACCGCTGCACCAGCATCCCAGGTCACAGCCAAAGCATCTCGCCCCGGGCCGCCATCAGCATCAAAACTATTGTTTTGTGTCGCGATCGCCACAACGACTCCGTGGTCATGAAGGATAGATGCATTCGCAAGGTTTGAACCAGTTTCCCGATTCAGCTTATCGTCTGGGTCACGGCGAACACGCGGCATGAGGATGGCAGACACATGAGCTCGCCCCATAGCCCCGGGCGCAGTCCACCCTTCTGCGGCCCCGCGAATAACCGCGCGGAACCCGAACGCTTCGACCAAGCTACATGCATCAACGATGTCTTGATGCAGATCGACATTGAACACGGCAATTTGTTTGCCCTCAAGGAGCGGTAGATAGCGGCCAGCGCGACCTAACTTCTTTGTTGCGGCGGCCTTTTCTTCTTTCTTCATACCCGCACGGCTCGCCCGCAAGAACGCCAAGGCCTTGGTGAGGTCCTCACGCAGTTGTCGCTTGTTGGTGGGATTCCTCGAGCTGTACTGCATGCCGGTGTAGAGACCGCCTCGCAAAATCGATTTACTCACCGAGTTGGAATCGAATTTGACCGCGGTTGTTCCGGTGATCACAACAGTAATCCCATGCGCCAAAGCGATTTGTGTGATCAATCCCTTGGGGTCGAGATTATCACTTTTGCCACCTGTCACCCTTGGCAACAGACCTTGGCCGTTGAGCGCAATCAGTCCGGGATAAGCTCGCATACCCTTGCCATCCAGAGTTTCGCATTTCTCCGGTTCATCAAGGTCGCGACCGATGGCGTGAATCTTGTCATTCTTGACCAAGATCTCGGCGCCTCGAAGCACCGGACCATTGACCGGGTAGACATCAATGTTCTTGATCCACAACCAAGTGTCCTTGTCTTCTTTCGAATCATCGTCTTTCTTTGCTTCCTCCTTCTGGGAGGAAGGCTTGGCCTTCGAAGCACGAGAGGTCGGTGGTTGCGCGACAAGAGGTGTGGCAACTACCAAGGCCAAAAGAAAAAGAACTGATATCAGTGTTTTCATGCTTTTGCTTTTCATCGCAGTCGTTGTTTCAATTCAATGAACTTGCCATCGATCATGACTTTTTTCACTTTGGAGTCATAGGCAAGGGGATCGCCTGACAAGAAAACGAGGTTGGCAATCCGACCGGCTTCGATCGTTCCAGCTTGCTCGCCGAGCCCGAGCATTTCTGCTGGATATAGCGTAACCGTCTTCATGATCTCACGTCGAGGATAACCAGCACGCACCATGCGAATGAGTGCCTCGCGCATCGACGCGTAAGATTCCCAACGGTCGTTTTCGGGGATATAAACCGGTCGAGCGCCCGAACGCAAAAAGAGTAGTCCGAGGTTGTACTTGTTCCTTGTGAATGCATGGTGATTCACCACGGGATAAAGAGCAATCAACGCTTTGCGGGCACCGATCTCTTTCGCCACTTTCTCAACGTTCGTTTCGGACGTAACAAAGAAAGGATTGTTGCGGGCAACGACGGTATTGAAGACTCGGTAGGAATGGGGGAAATCGTACTTTTCCAAGATGTCTTGCCAATGCAAGTACATGCTGGCTCCAGACACACTGGGGCGAAAAACGTTCGTGCGCACATTGCCGAATTCGACAATGGCGGTCGCCCCTTTCTTCTTTTGAATCAAGTCAACCAAGGGCTGCAAAGAGTCCTTGATCTTCGGAGCCTTGAAACCAGCAGGAGACTTCTTGGGGGCGACCTTGGGCTTGGGGGCAGCAGGAATACCTTCAGCTTTTGGTTTTGGCTTGGGTTTTGGCTTAGGTTTGGGTGTTGGTTTTGGCTTGGGGCCAGGCTTCGGGGATGGCTTCGGCGTTGTCTTGGGCGCTTTCTTCTTGGCCGATTTGGCCTTCTTCTCAGCAGCCTCTTTCGCCTTCTTGATCTTTTCGATTTCCTTCTTTGCCTGCTCGAAAGCGCGGAGAACACTGGATTTGGAAGAAGCTGGGCTGTTGAATGAAACAGCAACAGGGCCCTTGCCGGTGATGACGAGGTCTGCTGGTTTCTTGCCAGCCGTCCGAATCACAAGGACTCGACCCGGCATGGGTGCGCCAGGAGCGAGTATGCCTAGGGTCGTGTAGCCCGTTGAGGCAATCTCGAGCAAGTCCTTGCCGGTCAGCGTCAGGTCTTCTGATTTGTCCAGATGAGGTGTCGCGCCACCGCCACCGGGAAGACGCGCAATGCGGCTCGTAGGATTGATCATGCCCGGCATGACGACCATGTCGGTGGCATCAATCACCTTGGCGCCGTAGGGATAATCAACGTTCTCGCCAACGGCCTCGATCTTGCCATCCTTGATGACAATGGTGGCGTCCTCAAGTTCTTCGCCGCTCACTGTGATCACGCGTTTTGCCTTGATTACAGTATAGGACCGCGGGTCTTCATCGTCTTGAGGGGCGAATACCTTGGCGTCCACAGTACTCAACCGCGCAGCTTGTGCGGCTGGTACTAGAGGCGACAATACCAGGCCAAGAAAGGCCAAAAGTGAGACTACTCTTCGGAGCATGATCTTCTTTCTTGAAACGAGCCCTTGGGCATCCAAGACTTGTAGTTCTTCTTCGTCGATCATCAGAATCGACGGCGTTTACCAGGTTTGTACACCAACTCACCAAGCTGATACACCGCTTCGACACCCGAACGAAAGTCGAGAGGGTCACCGGTCCAAGCAACGAGATCAGCATCAAGTCCAGGCTGAATAGAACCGATTTGTTTCTGTAGTCCAAGAGAATCGGCGGCTTGGAAGGTCATGCCCTTGAGCGCCGCATAGGTCTTCCACCCATAACGAACACTCATGGCTCCCTGAAGTGAAAGATCTTCCTGTGGCAAGACTCCGGCATCAGTATTGAGACCAATCTTGCGACAGCCGCGATCCCAATAGGCGCCTGCACAACTGTTGATTGTGCCGTCTTGGGGATCCATCCACCAAACTCGGGGTCCAACCATGACATGTAAACCACGCTTTGAAACGAGCTTGCCCGCTTTGAATCCGTCAAAAGTACCGTGGTCGATCATGAGCTTAAGACCGAACTCATCGGCCAAAAGATGAATACTCTCTGAAACCACCTGGAACATCTGTGTGTGAACACTAGCGGGAATTTCGTTGCGGAAAAGGGGCCGAAAATCTTCCCAAGTCATGTTCTTGGCTGGTTTGATTTTCGTCTTGCCAGCTTCGTAGGCATTCCAAGCCTCGTGGTAGTCTTTCGCCTTTTGAAGTGTCTGGCGCAAGTTGAAATTCATATAGCTGCGTTGAGGACCGAAATACCAACGCTCGGGATTGCCCGCTTGAGCAATCTTCAATGACCCCGGCGACTTGATGATTGCATCTTCGGCCGTTTTGGCACCCAGTCGGACAACGCCGCCAAAGCCGCTCATGTTCGTTCCTGAACCTGGAATCATCAAGGCAGTGGTGACACCACCAGCAATTGCCATGCGATTGTTGGTGGAGTCGACTTCAACGAGGTCGCCAGCGCGCAATCCAGGGTTGGTCAACCAAACATAGTCATGAAGGTCGCCGCCTTGCTGAGTAGCCGTATGGTTGTGCGGATCAATCAACCCCGGCATCACCCAATCCGCCGAATGATCAATGACTGTATACTCTTGGGGGATCTTCACACCTTTGCGACGTGCAATTCGTTGAATCTTGCCGTCAGCGACAAAAATCACTGCATTGTTGATGACTTGATCTTGGGCGTTCATGGTGAGCACCTTGCCAGCGAGAATCGCCAGCTTGGGACGCACGCGTTGCGCCGGTGCGGCCACGACCATAAAGGCGATCAGAAAAGTGAGGCATAGGTACTTCTTCATCGTTTGACCTCCTGGCCACGTATGAACACAGACTTGAGTTGGGTACGAGGGTCGAACGGTTCG
>JAJRYU010000730.1 GCA_024275615.1 Planctomycetota bacterium | reverse complement strand
GCCGCCGGAGGCTTCGCTTTTGGCAACACGCCCGAGGCCCTATTCAAGACCATCTCCATGGGCATGCCCGGCCAATCAGAGATGCCTTCATTCAAGCAGGAGATGAACGACGCAGAAAGACGAGCCGTCGTTGCTCATGTCCGCACTCTCATTCCAAAAGAACAAAAAACGGATGACGGTTCGACTATACTCCGAGTGAATGACCGCCCCCTCGTTTTTAGGGGGATTCTTCCGAGTTTAGGAGACGGTTTGCCCATGAGGCCCCGGGGACTCCTCATCGGCTTTCCAGACGGCATAACGTTTGAGTATCGTATTGACGATGTCCGCCTCCTCGCCATTCGCAAAGGTGGTTTCGTCAAGAGAACCGATTGGGTCGACCGTGGCGGAACCCCAGCGGAACCACTCGGTGAAGTGGTGTACATGATAAGCGGAGGAAATCCTGGCCCACTTTTCCATCATGCGACTGCAACGACAATCACTCCTCTGACCGCTCACATGATGGGCTCTTTCGCTTTTCCCGACATGGTTGGTGTCAGCTATCGCCTTGAGGACGGCCAATCGGGTGCAAGCATCAACATCAAGGAATCTCCGTCAGTCCAACAGCTCACAGACGCTTTGGGATTCGAACGACGTTTTTTGATCGAACCTACCAGTGAATCTATCATTGTTCGTTTTGATGAAGGATCACCAAACCACGAGTTTCATGGGCGAGATCAGAAGTTGAGCGACAAGCATCCGAAATTCCCGAGTATCCCCTTGGAACCACTCAAGCCCGTCGTCCGCAAGAACACCGATGGCAGCGCCTTGATTTTGGTCTACCGGGGCTCGCAGGGGATTCGCATGGGAATTCGCGACAACGGTATAGAATTCAAAATTCCGCCGTCTGAGTCAGCACAGGACCTACAGATCATGTTCATTTTGCAGAAAACATTCACTTTTGAATCACTTGAATCTCTGGCCAAGGAGGTCGTCTGGTAATGCGCCCGATTCTGACCTTGACAGCCCTTATTTTTGCCCTTGTCGGCCAGACCATAGGTCAAACGGCGAAACAAGAAGCTAAGTTCTACCAGCTTATCGAAATTGCAACTCCGGCGGGAGAACGACTTGAAATCGGTGGAATAGACTTCCTCCCCACCCAAGAAATGGTGGTGTCGACGAGACGAGGTCGAGTTTGGCTCGTTACGAATCCGACAACCGAGAGTCCGTCTTTCGATCTCTTTGCCGAAGGGCTCCAAGACTGCCTTGGTCTTTCAGTCAAGAACGGCAAGATCTTCGTGGTCAGCCGTGGCGAGCTTTCCCGCTTGCAGGATGTGGATGGGGATGGCCACGCTGATATCATAGACACCGTCTGCGACGACTGGGGAGTCAGCGGCAACTATCATGAATACGCTTACGGTCTCCCCACAGATGACCATGGCAATTTCTTCGTTTCTCTCAACGTTGCATTCACCAGCCCCAAGTGGTGGTTGGGATCGGCACCTAGTCCTTATCGTGGTTGGGTTGTGAAAATCAGTCCAACTGGAACGATGACTCCATTCGCTACTGGCTTTCGCAGTCCCTGCGGCATCGGCATGAACATTGAAGGCGATCTCTTTGTAACTGACAACCAAGGCGATTGGATGCCAGCATGTCCGCTCTACCATGTCGAAGCGGGCAAGTTCTATGGCCACCCAGCAGGACTGCGATGGACCGAAGAGTATCTTGCTCGTGGCGAGATCCCCTCACAGACTGACCCTCCTGGAAGGCAACGATCCATGCCTGCGGCGTGGCTACCTTACAAATGGGCAAGATCTGCTGGGCAGATGATCGCCGACACAACAGGAGGAGGGTTCGGTCCATTTGCCGGCCAAATGTTTGTGTCGGAGCTCACCAACGGCAACATCCTTCGCGTCCAACGTGAAAAAATACGCGGCCAATACCAGGGAGCGGTTTTCTTGTTTCGCCATCAAGTCGGCTCCGCAGTGCGTCTGGCTTTCTCTCCAGATAAGAAACTCATCATCGGCAGAACCAATCGAGGTTGGGGCGGTCTCAATCCGGGTGATGGCTTGGCCATTCTCAATTGGACGAAGGTTGTTCCATTTGAGATACACTCAGTTCAGATCAAAAATGACGGCTTCGACATCCAATTCACTAAACCAATCAAGCAAAAAACAATAGTTGGTACCGATGCCGTCAGGCTCATCGAATACGACTACAACTATTGGTGGGAGTACGGCTCGCCAGAAGTTCACAAGAAACCCCTTCAGGTCCAAACCATCGTTGTGGCAAAAGACCGTCGCAGCATCCGTGTCGTGATCCCAAAATTGCGCCCAGGTAAGGTTGTTGAGGCCGTCCTTAGCGCTTTCGAATCAAACTCCGGCGACCAGCTCCTCCATCCGGAATTTCACTATACCGTCAACCAACTGCCAATTGGGCCGGTCAATGTCGAACATGTAGCCAAGACGGTCCCTCCTCCGGCGGCGAAAGAAAGCCCATACGAGGGCTGGCTCTATCTCAACAAGATCAACGGTGATGACCTTTGGTCTGGTTTCGGTTGGAAGACGGTGAAACACAAGGAATTCGACTTGGCTCTCGACCCAAAAGACGCCGCAAGGATCACCGAGATTGCCACGAAATCTCCGGATGCGAAGGGTGCCGACGGGCAATCAAGTCCGATTTCCTTGCTCAGCGAATTCGGCAAGTCGCCGGCAGACAAGACATGTTTGATCCCCCACCCATCCATTGAAACGTGGTTCGATGTCTTCCTTCCCAAGGGCGGCAGCGCCAGCGTCTTCTTTCAATCTCGATATGAGCTCAAATTCTCCGATGACCCGCAGGGAAAAGGTCTGTTCTTCGGTGCGATCGCTGACAAGAAAGTGCCTCTCGACTTGTACAAAGGGGCTGGCGAGTGGCACGTTGTGCACATGGAGTTTAGGGCCGCGGGCTTTGATGAATCCGGCAAGAAATTTATCAACGCCAAATTTAAGAACGTCACCATTGATGGCACGCTGCTCTATGAATCCGTTGAACTCCCTCAAGCCACTGCTGGAGCACCCCTTGCCACCGAATCAAGGAGCCAGGCCCCTCTCACTTTGCGAATCAACGCAGGCCAAGCCGCATTCCGCCGTTTCTCCATGAAGGCTCTTGGTTTGCCCCTCGATGACAACAACTGGCAACATGTCTTTAACGGCACTGATATCGCTGAATGGCAAAGATCTGATGAGGCCACCTGGAAAGTGGAAAAAGGGGTCATTGTCGGCTCGGGCAAGCAAGGGCATCTCTTCAGCCCGCGGAGTGACTACAAGAACTTCGACTTGAAAGCACGAGTTCAGATCAATGACAACGGGAATTCTGGTCTTTACTTTCGGACGACCTTCGGCCCCGGTTGGCCGAAGGGTTACGAAGCCCAAGTCAACAGCACATACCATGATCCGGTTAAGAGCGGTAGCCTCTACGGTTTTCGCAACATCAAGGCCATGTTTGTTGAGCCAGGAGTTTGGTTTGACTACTTCGTTTCTTGTCGCGATGAAGACCAGGGAATCCGCATCAAGATCAAACTCAACAACTTCTTGGTCGTTGACTATCTCGACACGAAACGGACGAATAGTTCAGGACACATCGCTCTCCAACAACACCATGAAGGCTCGGAAGTCAGATTTCGCGACATCATGATTCGCGAAAAGTAGTGGCAGAAACCTGATCGAATTAGGCGCCTTCTCGTTGTGCACGAGCGTAGGCAAATACTGATTCTAAGAATTCATCTCTTTGCGCATCATCATTCAGATTCATCTCGTCAATCAACGGGACTTGGGGATAATTCTTCCCTATCTCTGCGGCGAAAAGCCCAACTGTCGTTTGCGGTTCTTCACTTTCTGTGCCGGAAGCGATGGCGACGACAAGGCCGCACGAAGGTGACCCGGCCTTTAGGACAAAACCAGCCGCACCGTCCTCGATCAGTTCCTTGACTCTCATTTCGGCCCAATCCCGCATGGCTTGAGTGTGATCGATACCAGTCTCTGTCCCGCGCATACGAACTCGGCCTTGGTGCTGCAACAGATGAACAGTCTCCCTGGGAATTCCCAAACCAAGCTCTGCCTCGGGGCACACAGATACGAGGGTCACGAGCGCAGCAACCTTTGTGGTGAGAAGCGCATGGAGCTTGTGCCCACCGTCATAACGCACTCTTTCACCCATGAGGCAGCCCGAGACAACAACTTTGACCTCATGCCTTTCAGATTTACTGTCAAAAAGCGCTTTCATCACGCAGGAGCACCTCATTCAGGTTATTGAATAACAATGTAGTCCATTCTCTCAAATGTCTTCAGGTAGCATAGGCGACAGAAATAGTTTAACCTCGCCCCGCGCTTCACGGACCTTCAACAACAAAGAGACTACGTCCAGTTCGGAGAATAACGATGACCAGACTCGAACACATTCACGAGTTGGTTGGCAACACCCCTGTTGTCAAGCTGCAACGCATTGTCGAACCAGGAATGGCGACCGTCTTCGCCAAACTGGAATCTCAAAACCCCGCGGGGTCAGTGAAAGATCGCATCGCCAAATCGATGATCGAAGGTGCTGAAACAAGAGGCGAACTCAAACGGGGCATGACCATTGTTGAAGCGACAAGCGGCAACACAGGCATCGGTTTGGCGTTGATCGCAGCCTCCAAGGGTTATGACTGCATCCTAACAATGCCCGATAGCATGACGATCGAACGCCGTCGAGTCCTTGCGGCCTACGGCGCCACCGTGGTCCTAACCCCTGGTTCGGGGGGTATGCCAGCAGCTATCACTAAGGCCAATGAAATTGCGGCGGAGTTGGGAACCAAGGCTTGGAGCTCTCTGCAGTTTGATAACAGCGACAATCCAGAAGCGCACCGCTCAGGTACCGGCCCAGAAATCCTTAAGCAAGTTCCGGAGATAACGTCCTTTGTCGCTGGAGTCGGCACCGGTGGTACGGTCACTGGCACGGGGCAGTTCTTGAAAGACAAGAAACCTGGGGTGCGCGTTTTGGCGATTGAACCCACTGGTAGCTCAATCCTCAGCGGCGGCGAAAAGGGCCCCCATAAGATTCAAGGCATTGGCGCTGGTTTCATTCCTAAGATTCTGGACACCGACATTTACGACGAAGTATGCGCCATCTCTTATGATGATGCAGTCACAACCACGAGGCGCCTAGCTCAAGAAGAAGGAATCCTCACTGGGATTTCTACCGGCGCAATCGCCTTCGCTGCGCTTCAAGAGGCCAAGCGCATTGGCCCTGAAGGCACGGTGGTTTTTATCGTCTGTGACTTCGGTGAACGCTATGCCAGTCATGAAGTATTCGCCGGTACGCCGTCAACAACGAACCCCACCGCTTCCGGAACCGACAAGAAGGCATCGGACGCCCAGGAGTCTTGACCAAGGCTGGCCCCCGCAGCTTCACGCCCACGCCAGGCTATTGTCCCTGGACCACGCGGTGAAAACCTGCGGACAAGGTGCGAATAGACTGTACCTTCCCATCAGGCCAAGTGATTCTCACTTCATGAGCAACCTTCATCGTCCCAAGACCGAAAGTGAGGATCTGTTCGCTAAATGAAAGGTAGCTGCCACTGACTCCAAGTCGGCGGAATTGTCGACCCGCTTCAGTGCTGATTTCGACAGTGGCACCCCACGGGAGCCGCTTACCATCTTCGAGGCGCAAGTCTAACCGTAGCGAGCGTCCCCCTTGTTGGTTGTTAATAAAAAGGCGCGGTCGACCACCGTTGGCCGTGGCCAAGAGGTCGATGTCACCGTCGCCGTCGATGTCGGCAGCCGCCAATCCCCGGCCAACAAATTTCTTTTCGATGTCCTCGCCTCGGAGACGCTGAAATCGACCTTTGTTGTTGCGGAAAATATCGAAAGCCTGGGCATGACTTTGACTCGCTTGGACTCTGGAGATATCTGGCTCCACATGCCCATTAGCAACCGCAAGGTCTGAGAATCCATCAAGGTCTCCATCGAAAAAGAGCAATCCAAAGCTGAGGCTATCCCGAGAGGGTGCACCAATTCCGACCGCCGTGGCCTCGTCGATGAACAAGGGGTCAAGAGGATCATCCGAGACGTAAAATGCTGTCATTTCATTGGCAAAGTTACCCACGGCAATGGCACTCGCGCTATCATTCTTGAACCTCGCCGTGTCCATTCCCATCGCCCCTCTGGCGTTGCCATTTTCATCGAACGCCAAACCCAAGCTAATGCCAACCTCTTCGAAACTGCCTTTGCCAGTATTCTTGAAGGCAAAATTGCGAACTGTGTCATTGGCAACAACGATATCTATGTGCCCATCCTGATTGAAATCAGTCAGACTAAGAGCCAGGGATTTGCCAACAGCCACTTTTGTCGCAGCGTTGGTCACATGCAGGCCGATGGACTCCCCGATTTCTCGAAACCTGCCGCCACCCAAGTTCTCATAGAAAAATGGCTGCTCGCCCGCAAAAGCCGTGGGCGGCCCAAAGGCCCTTGCCAATGATCCAAGACTAAAATCCTGAGCAAGATCGATCTTCGCCGACCAAACCACGTAGTTGAGAACGAATAGATCGAGATCGCCATCTTTGTCGTGATCAAGAAAGGCCGCCCCGGTCGACCAATGATCTCCGCCACCAACTCCGGCGACATCAGTCACTTCCTCAAATCGGTTGCCATCAACATTGCGAAAAAGATGATTGTCGCCAACAGCCGTCACAAATAGGTCCGGACGTCCGTCGCCATCGTAATCGCCGACGGTCACGCCCATGCCGTAGAAACACAGTGCCAAGCCGACTTCTTTCGTCCTGTCCACAAAACGACCGCCCACGTTGACGAAAAACGCCTGCGTCGGACCGGACAAGCGTTGTTCTTCTCCCCAGGGCGCAGAATTGACCAGCATCAAGTCCTGATCGCCATCTCCGTCAAAATCAAGAAATGCGGCACCTGAGCCCATCGTTTCCGGAAGCAACTTTTGGCCCTGAGCGCCATTGCAATGCGTGAAGATAATGCCTCGTTCTCTAGCTTCTTCTCGAAACTCCATGACATTGGGAGTCTCCTGAGGATCAACGTCAAGATGCGGAGCCTGAGCTTGGTGCACTTCAGTGACAGGGCTCTCTTGGTCTTCGGAATAGAAAAACCAAAGTCCAATGGCAGCCGCCAAGACGAGGGTCAAGGAAAGAACGACCAGTTTCGCAATACTGCGGTCCTCTACGTCGCTTTCAGATTCGGGGCTTGAAGAGGTCGAAGGCGGATTACGGTCAGGCATTGAGGCTATTTCTTTCGGTTCATGTCATAAATCACAATCGCTTCGGCAGCCCGGTTTGCCGCCGGTGATTTTGCCCGATAGGTCGCGGCGGCAACGTCACGAGCATTATCGTCCGGCCGATAGCGTTCATGTTGTTCTTTGTGATGAGCTGCCGCCTCCTTGTCACCAAGAAGACGACACAGAAGCATGAGATTGTAGTGCGCCCCCAAGTTCTCCGAATCGAGTTCGAGTACGTGCTCAAATGTTAAGCGCGCTTGTTCTAGTTTCGTTTGACGTTGGGATCCAGCGAAGGTCCGAGCATGAAGGAACTGGGCGCGCGCTTTTTCGAATATCACCTGGTAGTCGAGTGAGAAATCAAAACGACGGTCGGCGATCTTGGTATTCAGGACCCGGTCAAAAGCCGCGATGGCTCGTGCAAAATTCCCTCGTTGAGATTCTATCCTGCCGGTGAGCCAATTCGCCGTCCAGGGGTTATCTATGCCACCATTGATCGCCTTGGCGATAGCGGCGCTGGCTTCGTCTAGGCGGCCCTCCTTCTCGTGAACACGGGCCAAATCCAACCAACCGATGGCCTGCTCTAGGCCTACGACTTTCTCGAATGCCAATGCCGCTTGCCGTAAGTCGCCCTTGTTTGAACCTTGACTACCCGCCAAGAACAGCCCAATCCCATAGTCACGCCAGCGTTGCCATTGAGGTTTTCCCTGGTTCTGAAAATTGGTCTGATTTTGCGCAGCGCCGACAGCTATCGACACTTGATCTTGGCATAGAATAACCACGGGTATTGTTGGTGTCAGCCCTTCAAACTCGCCACGTTTCCTCAGGTCAGTATAGGCGTGATCCATCAGCGCACGATCGAACTTGCGATAGTTGAGCTTCGCAGTGATAGTCAGTATCCCTTCGAGATTGTCTGGTAGGGACAAGCTGTAGTGAACGACCTGACCGGTCCCTGGTCCCATCATGTTACTGTAGAGCGTGGTAAAGATGTCTTGCACGTTTCGCTTCTCAATGCGATTACCCCGACGATCGAGAATCAACGAATTGACGAAATGAGACCACGGGTCAGTCCTGCCGTTCTGACGAATCATCCCACTTTGGCCGATGACTCGATCTCCAATGCGCGCTTCGATCTCGACCCAAACCTCGTTGCTGTCTGATGTTCCTTGAGTAAAAACGTGTCCTAACTTGAGTGTCCGCAGCACAACTTCGATGAGGTAAGAACTTCCCGGTTCCAAGGCCGGCAAATCAGGCCTTAGGGGCGCGAGCAGTGCGCCATCGATCCTCGCTTCTTTGCGGATTCCGAAGACATCGATGTCCATTTGTCCGTCCCGGAGAAAATCTGCTTGGAGATCTCGAGCGGCGGTCAAACCGAGGAGATTTGGAATCGCCGTATTGGCGCCGGGAAAATGATGATCGTGAATCTCCCCGTCCTGAGCGCCAAAATCCTCGCTTTCTATTCTTGGCATGTGGCATTCGTTGCAATTCTCTTCGGCAACTTTCGGATAGTAGAAACTCCTCGCCCCATGTCCCGAAACACCACTCAAAAGAAAATTGTCGTAGTGGTTTTGCCCTCGGAGCCATGCCTTGTAGTGATTCAGCTCGTAGGGAATGTTCACTTTGTGGCACACAGCACAAAACTCCGCTTTCTTGTGCAATGGTCTGAGGAACGTCTTCTTGTGGAACGCTGGCTTTGCCTTGACCAGTTGACGATTGATCCAACGCAGCGCCGAGTTCTTGCTGAAGGTAAAAGGATAATGCAGAGGTTCCTCGATGGTGTAATTGCCGTTGCCGATTGTACCGGCCACATTCGTGATGGCGTGGCATACCGTACAATTGACGCCCTCATTCGCCGACGGATCTTTCAAGAGATCGTAATTGGGATCATCAAACGCCCCCGAAAGAAGCGGAACCGGGTCGTGGCATCCGGCACAGAACCGAGCACCTTTGACATCCCCATCCCGAGCCAGGAGAACATCTCGCGTTTGGCGCACGCTGAATAGATAAATGGGATTATTGAATGAGCTGAAATGGTGAACGCTTTCTTGGTGATCTGCCATCGCGTCAGGATGACATTCCTGACAATACTGATCCATCATCAAGACTCGTTCAGAAATGAACTCCATGTCATGGGTGCGGACACGGGCAGGTAGAAAGGCCTCTTGCCCAACCCCCCTGGAATCCCATGTCCTTGGATCAGACGAGTGAAACGCGGCCAACAAACCAAGAGTCAAGACGATGGCAAGGCCATATCCAACTCCCCACCGCCAGCGAATTCTGGGGCCGACACTACGGTGCATGACATAGAGCAGGGTGATCAATACGGGTAAGAGAACATGAAACCAGTAGGTCACACGCCCTCCTATGGATTCAAGTGGCAAGAGCCTCGCTGTCATGAGGACCCCGGTGCCCAAGACAATTGTGCACGCTGCGAGGAGGGTCTTACCCGTCCGCCGGCCTTTACGGTTGCGGTGGAATCTTGTGTTCTTGAGGTGCTTGAGGGCGAAACAACCGAAAACCGGAATAAGGAGGATGCCAAGTGCCAGGTGGACAAAGATCATCCACATATAGAACAGATTTTCGTAGTTTTCTTGTTGCCAGAAGCCAAAAAAGGTGACGATTGCTAAATAAAGAGAATTTGCAATGAGGGGAATGAGCCCCAGACCCAAAGCGTACATGAGCCAACGCGTACTAGGAGTGAGTGCTGGTCCGGGCTTCATTCGCACCGCTACTCCCGGCTCGCTCTTGTCTTGTTTCATTGTGACAGTCCATTATTCGCAGCGGCATCGACACATACATGTTCGTTCATGATTCTAAACAAAGGTAGCCTCATGGCAAATTGCATGACTGTCACTGCCCAAAGCCGCTGTGGTTGGGTAGGATAGCCATTCAACGAGCCTCACGGAGAAACGAAATGCCGACATCCAAACTTGCGGTCTTGCCCTATGTGATCTTCCTAACCATGCTGTTATCCACTTCGACGATCGCCCAAGAAAGTCGTCCAGCGAAGGAGACAGGCACCAAGCAGAAAACTGAGTCTCCTGCAAAGATGAAGAAGAAGACCGTTCAACTGCGACAGCAGATGGAAATCGCCCGACTGG
Source organism: Planctomycetota bacterium (assembly GCA_024275615.1). GTDB lineage: Bacteria > Planctomycetota > DRQF01 > S139-23. Next base: position 14,229 of record JAJRYU010000730.1, on the reverse strand, counting down.
AATTGGAAGTGTCGGAGCTTTCCGTTTCACTACGTGAGAGAAAAGCGAAAGAATCAGTTCGTAGCGCCAAATTCGCGGTTGAAATGGCCCAGCAAACTCTCAGCACTTTTGTCCATTCCGAAGCACCGGTCAAGATCAAGGAATCAAAGATCAGCTTCGACCAGGCCAAGAACCGTGCGGAATTGGCAAAAGACGAACTGAACGAGCTGATCGCCATGTACAATGCCGATGAATTCGCCGAAATGACGAAAGAACTGGTTCTCAAGCGCGGCCGACGCAATGTCGAATTCTCCCAGCGGCGCCTCGCCGTTCAGGCTGAGAAGTTGGAGCGCTTGCAAAAAGTTGAACTCCCCAAAAAACAACATGAATTGGAAAACAAACTACGACAAGCACAAGCCAAATTGGCAGATAGCAACCTCGAAGCAAAAAAGACCGCCATTGAAATCAAGATCATGAAAATCAAGGCAGCCAACAAGATCAAAAACCTGGCAAGTGATCTCAAGGAAGCTAGCGAAAAACTGGCGAAGATCGGGGCGAACGCCCAATGAAGCGCTGCATGTCTACGGCGCTCGTCTTGGCGGCGCTCTTGTCTCCTTTCACATGGAGCCAAGATTCTCAACCGACAAAACCCCCTGCCCACAAGTCTGTTCCAAAGACGTTGGGGAGCAAAGAGGCCCGCCTCTCCCGAGATCGGGCGCTCGCATGGTTAGTCAAGACACAGAACAAAGACGGCAGTTGGGCCCGCGGTGTCATCGTCGGCCTCATCGACTCAGGGTATTCGGTTGCAAGTTTCTACGATTGGCAATACGCCGCTAACGCTTTGGCTTGTATGGCCCTCTTGCGCTCCGATGAGACCCCTGCACGGCGGCTTGCTTTGGAGAAAGGGCTGAATTGGATCTCGACAAGTCGTGTCCCTTATCGAGGTAGCGATTGGGACAACGACACCGTTTGGGCAGCTCTTTGCGGAGTCGCATGTGCCATCGACGTGGCGAAGGACACCCGCTTCACTGACACGTCGACCATGAAGAAGCTCCGTGTCCGCGCCAAACTGCTGCTCCATAATTTGAAACGCAATCAAGTCCCATCTGGAGGCTGGGGTTACTATGATGACAAGCCCTATACCAAACGCCCCAAATGGGCGACGAGTTTCGCCACCGCAATGATTCTCCCGGTGATTCAAGACGCCCTGAAAATGGGATGGATGAAAGATCATCGAATTCTTGCTCGTGCCAAACTCTATGTCCGTCGTTGCCGTCTCCCCAATGGTGCCTACCAGTATGCTCAACGCCCCATTCCTCGCTCACCCGCCGGGGAGAGCATTGACAATGTCAAAGGAAGCCTCGGTCGTATTCAAGTATGCAACTGGGCGCTACGTGCCACTGGCGAAGTTGACTTCATTACCCTGAAACGCCTGCGGCAAGGATTGAAACAATTCATGAGGTACCATCGTTTCCTGGATGTCGCCCGCATGAGACCTGTGCCTCACGAAGCCTACTATGCCAATGCTGGCTACTTCTACTTTTTTGGTCACTATCATGCCGCTATGGCCATTGACCTTTTGCCAAAAAACGAAAAAGAGCAGTGGCACGCTCAACTGCGGCCCCATATCGTCAAAACACAGAGAAAAGACGGTTCGTTTTGTGATTTCTTAGGACAAGGCTACATGGTTGTCGCTGACACCGCCTACGCCATCTTGACTTTGAACGGCGGACTAGGGTGAGAGAAACGGCCTTCGAGAATTGGAAACAATTTGAGGTAACTAAGGGTCACGGTCGATAGTCCAATATTCGGGAAAAGTCCGCATGTTCAAACCTGGAACTGGACTCTGTCGAGCTTCTCTGTATGCTTGAGAATAGATGAGTCGGACACTACTGAAATCAATAACCTACCAAGTTGCGGCGTTCATGTTGATTCTGAACGTTTCACTCGCTCAGGTGCAACAGTTTCGATTCCGGCACGTGGCCCATGCCCGTGATGTCGGCCAAATCATGCGCCGCGCTGTCCTTGAAGATTCAGCAGGCTTCTTGTGGATGGCTGCTGGAGATCGCATCTATCGCTTCGATGGTCGAGACCTCAGGCCATTTTCCCTGGCGAAAGAAGACACAAACCTATCCAGGACGGCGATCATTCGTGACTCATCCATGGCTGCCGATGGCACCATTTGGATCGGCACGCGGTGCGGCCTTGCCAGACTTTCTCCAGACAAAAATTCAATCCGCCTCGTCTCAGACTCCTGCCCCGCGTTTGCCGATGAGTTAAATCTCGTCGTGACGACACTGGCTATTGGTCCGGAAGGCAAAATCTGGTTCGCCGGTGGAAACAGACTTTTTTGCTTCGACCCGGTGGCGAACACCGTCCGCGGGCTTGGTCTGACGAATAGGAGCTGGGGCAGTCCGTTCAAGCTCCAGTTTTCCGATGAAGGAGCCATGTGGATCTTCTTCAGAAACGGCAGGATCGGCCTCCGAGAGACGACAACGGGCGAATTCCACTGTTACGATCTCACGACTTTCGCCAATGCTCCTAAGGATAGATTGTCGATCAGCGCCACTCTCATTGAAACTGACAATCGAGCCCTGGTGGGAACTCGCAAGGGTCTCTTCGAAGTCAAACTAGTTGAGAAATCCATCCGCAGAATCACCGCACAGAACCCCGCCGTGGACTTCCGTGGGGGAAGAGCTGCGCGCGCTTTGAGCTACGTGGATGACAAGAAGAAACTCTGGATCGGAACGATCCGAGAAGGCCTCTTCCTCCTGGACTTGGAAACGGGCAAATCGACTCAACTGAGAAGTCGCGCGGACCAGCCAACGGGACTCTTGTCCGACCACATCTATTCGACCAAAGTCGATCGAAGCGGGGCTTTGTGGATTGGTTCTGCTGCGGGTTACTCCGTCCTTGATCCAGTCGAAGCCTTTTCGTTTATGTCCTTCGCCGATATCGACAAACACGAAATTCGGCGGGGATTACCAGGAGTCGCTTTCGACACCTTGGGGCGCTGGTGGCTTTCGCTTCCAGACGAAACTACGACAGTCTTGGACGGCGAATTTCGCTCGATGCGCGAGATTCGACTGGACGTTGAGTTTGACAAGAAAAAAGGAGGGCGACACTTTCTGTTGCCCGGAAAAAACGGCGACATGTGGATCGCGTCGTCGCGAGTTGGCTTGACCCACGCCGCAAAGGATTTTTCCCTTCGCACATACACAGCGACAAAGGATGGAAATAGGGGACCTCGCTCCGACTTCATACATGCGCTTGGCTGGGAGAAAGACGGAAACTTGCTCATTGCCCACGAATTGGGCATAGACCGCTTAAATGTCTCTACGGACCGCTTCGAGACCGTCTCGCTACCCGAATTCACACGCAAGGACCGATTGGCCTTCTTGGAATACACCATCAAGCATGTGGCCCTTGGTCTTGATGGCATTGCTTATGTCAGCTCGGCAACAGATCGTTTGTTTCGTATTTCACCTGGCTCCAGGGAAGCCGTCGAAATGCCGTTGTCGCCGGGATCCGCAGACAGCGAGATTCCAGACCACATCACATCCCTAATCCCAGAAGGAAATGGCACGATTTGGATCACGGCCTACAATGGCGTGTTCAAGTGGGAACCGGAAACAGGTGTGGCAGTCTACCAGGAAGAACTGGGGCGTTTTGCCAAGCTCGGGCGCAAGGGCGCTGTGAAAGACCTCGAGGGAGCGCTTTGGTTCCCGATTGGCAGTTCGGATCTCATCAAATTCGACCCCAGTACCGAAACGATCCGCGAATTCGTCCCAGAAGCAACGGTCGGCCCTACGTCAGGCTTGGAATCCCAGCACACAACAGGGCCTGATGGTCGCGTCTTTATCAGCACGCGATATGGAATTCTCCATTTTCAACCAAAAGAGCTCAGCGTCCCTTTGCCGCCCGCCGTTCCTGTCATTACCCAGTTGGACATGCTGGGCGAAACTCAATGGGACGGACGAGAGAGTGTCGGTCCAACGGAGATCATGGTCAAAGAAAGCGACAACTTTCTGACGATGCACTTCGTGTCGCCCAACAATTATGGGCACGACAAGATTACCTATTCTTACAGTCTGTCTGAACTCCGCCCGGATTGGGTACCCTTGGGAGTCCGACGGGCCATCGACTTTTCGAGACTTCCGGCAGGTAAGTTCGTCTTCGTGGTCAAAGCGACCAACGAACACACCGGCAAGTCTTCATTGAGTGCGCCCTTGACCTTGGTCGTCGAACCTCCCCTCCTTTCGCGCCCGCTCACGAGAGCTTTCCTCGCACTCCTCGCCGTGCTTGTGGTCGCCCTCATCGGTTTCTTGAGAACCAGATCTATTCGGCAACATGCCGACAGGCTGCAAACCGAAATCGAACGTCGAGGAGCAGCAGAGTCGGCCTTGGCCGAGAGTGAGGCCCGTCTATCAACGGCGTTCGCCAGCATGCCTTGTGCCACTTGGGTCAGATCAAAAACCGGTGTCGTCGAGTTGGCGAGCCCGCGTTTTGTTGAGACTTGGGGCAACATCGTTGGCAGTAAGGGGCCAACAGAATCGATGCCAAGCATTTATGCCGACCATTGGCACCTTGATCACACCACCGCACTGACCGGGGCAACGGTTCAAGAGACGCTTGACTTCAAGAATGCGGAAGGTGAATGCCGAGTCATCCATGTCGTCTCCCCCATTTACGTCGATGGCAATGTCGTCGGTACAGTTGGAGTTGATATCGACATCTCGGCACTCCGTCGGAGCGAAGCAGAAAAAGGCGAACTGGAACGGCAACTCCGGCATACACAAAAACTTGAGGCTGTGGGCAAACTGGCCGGTGGAGTGGCTCATGATTTCAACAACATTCTCACCGCCATCACCGGCCACGCCGAAATGATAAGAATCGGCTTGGAGGATGGTGATCCCGGAGAGTCGATCGAAAGTGATCTTGAAGGCGTTCTCAGCTCAAGCAATAGAGCAGCTCGATTGACACAGCAACTCTTGACGTTCAGCAAGAAGGACCTGGTGATTCCCGAGACCTTTGATCCCGGTCCCATACTTGACGACATGCGCTCCATGCTCTCACGACTTCTTCGCGAGAACATCGAATTGTCGATGCACCGTGACGCTCAAGTTGGCGCCATTCACGCTGATCGTGGGCAGTTTGAACAAATCGTCATGAATCTTGTCGTGAATTCCTCTGATGCGATGCCCCAAGGTGGCATCCTCCGCATTTCGATGACAAGCGCAAGAATTCCTTCGGATACGAATGACCTGGGAATCCCAGCAATCCGCATCCAAGTCTCTGATACGGGCACTGGGATGAATGACGAGATTGCGCAGCGAGTCTTCGAACCCTACTTCACCACGAAACCCGTGGGAGAAGGAACTGGATTAGGCCTATCAACCGTGCACGGCATCGTTGAGCGCCTGCAAGGCACGATCGCACTACGAACAGAAGAAGGCAAAGGAACGGCGATCGACATTGTCCTGCCCTGTGTTGATACCCCCATTCCCAAGCCTGAACTTGCTCCACTTGAAGAAACAAGTAGTGGTTCCTATTTGGGCGATGAGACGATCGTGGTCTGTGAAGACAATCAACAAGTAAGAACACTCACGTGCCGAATCTTGGAGCTTTCTGGCTACAACACCATTGAAACCCCGACTCCTGCAGATGCCATTCGGCTCTTCAACAACACAGACGACCCACCACGACTACTTCTCACCGATGTGATCATGCCAGGCATGGACGGGCCTCAGTTGGCCACTGAACTACTTCATGACTTCCCCAACCTCAAAGTCCTATTCATGTCGGGATACACCTCCGATGTCATGCTGGAATCCCGGCTACCAATCCCAGGTGCGTCCTTCTTGCGCAAGCCATTTACTGCGAGTCGGCTGGCTAAACGGGTACGGGCTCTCTTGGACGCAGACGAACAACACATTCCGATCCCCTAAGAACCTATTTAGAGAAAATACGAGGGCAGCCATGAAGACAATTTCATGGAACGACTTCCTACGGGTCGAACTACGAGTCGGGAGGATCGTTGAAGCGAGAGAATTCCCCGAAGCACGGATGCCAGCCTATGTATTGCAAGTAGATTTTGGCCCGGAGATCGGTATCAAGAAGTCAAGTGCACAAATCGTCGCCCATTATCGGAAAGAGGATCTGATTGGCAAACTTGTTGTTGGCGTTGTCAACTTCCCAAAAAAGCAAATTGGTCCGATCATGTCTGAGTGTTTGGTGACCGGATTCCACGACGAGGAAGGCATGGTCGTTCTTTGCCGACCAGATCGCGATGTCCCGTTGGGTGCAAGGCTGGCCTAAAACCGTGGCCCATGCCGCAGTATTCTCCCCTTCATAATCGAGTTTTACAGACCCGCCTCGCCCCGCTATGCTCGACTCATGAAAAAGCTCAAAACGTTGCTTATTGCAATCATCATCTCGGCGCTTGGATCGGTCCCCTCTTGCGTCTCAAATGCGGATTCACCCCTGAGCGAGACTCTCTCCAAGAGTGGTATGGTCGTTTCGGCGAATGGGTTGGCGAGCGACATAGGCAGAGATATTCTAGCCCAAGGCGGCAACGCAATCGATGCCGCCATCGCCACAGGTTTTGCTCTGGCTGTAACTCATCCTCAGGCTGGGAATATCGGCGGCGGCGGATTTATGGTTGTGCGCCATGCAGACGGTGAAGCCACGACATTCGATTTCCGCGAGACCGCTCCCATGGCAGCCAGCGAAGATATGTTCTTGGACGCATCAGGCGCATACTCCAAGACTCGGCATCACTCGAGTTATCTCGCAATTGGCACGCCGGGCACGGTGGCAGGGTTCGCCTTGGTTCACAAGAAACATGGTCGCCTGCCTTGGGCATAACTCTTGTCTCCAGCCATCAGGTTGGCGAGTGACGGGTTCGCCGTATCGATACGACTCGCCGATTCACTGAAGAATGCTCTGGCAGGGCGCATGAAGGACTATCCTGCGAGTCAAGCGGCTTTCAGTCACCAAGGCATCCCCTACGAATCAGGTGAAATTCTGCGGCAGCCGGATCTTGCAGCAACACTAAGACGCATCCAAGAACATGGACGCGATGGATTCTATCGCGGGATAACAGCCTCCTTCATCGTCGATGCCATGAACAAGAATGGCGGGCTGATAACAGAATCTGACCTTACTCAATACCAAGCAAAAGAACGCCCTCCGGTTCGCGGCACTTATCGTTCTTTCGAGATCATTGGCATGCCCCCTCCCAGCAGCGGCGGAACGGCCATCATCGAGATGTTGAATATCCTTGAAGCATTCGATCTGCACGACTTCGAACATAACGAGACGTCCTACGTGCACTTGGTCACCGAAGCCATGCGCTGCGCTTTCCGCGACCGCGCCAAGTACTTGGGCGATCCGGATTTTGAGCCGATGCCTGTCAAGAAACTCTGCAGCAAGGAATACGCCGCCCGCTTACAGGAGACACTGCCACTTTCATACGCTGGTCAATCCAGCCCATCAGATCTGACTGAACCTGCCGAGAGTGATGAGACAACTCACTTTTCCGTTGTTGATTCCGATGGCATGGCTGTTGCCGTCACTTATACACTGGAATACAGCTACGGATCGGGAATCGTCGTTCCCGGGGCAGGATTCATACTCAACAATGAGATGGGCGACTTCAACGCCAAGAAGGGTCTCACAACTCAAGCTGGCCTCATTGGAACATCCCCCAACTTGGCAGCTCCTCGCAAGAGAATGTTGTCCAGCATGTCCCCGACTATCCTGACAAGAGACAAGGAACTCTATGCCGTGCTCGGCAGCCCCGGAGGACGCACGATCATCAACACTGTGCTCTTAGTGGCGCTCAATTTAATGGATTTCGAGATGAGCATGAAGGAAGCCGTCGAAGCCCCTCGATTCCACCATCAGTGGCTCCCTGAAGCCATTTACCTTGAAAAAAAGGCGGCTTCGCCTTCGCTGACCGCAGGTCTGAAGAAAATGGGCCATCCCGTTGAAGCCATGGGCATCATGGGCCACGCCCACTGCATCTTGTTTGATTCAAAATCCGGAACTCTTTACGGCGCCGCCGATCCACGAGATCGCGATTCCAAGGCATCAGGCCTTTGAGCAACGATTTGGATTCGGATCGGGGCAGAACCTTGATATTGCTTCTTCGCTTGTTTGGGTGCTAAGACTGGGGGAAGCACTCTCAGACAGCATCCAGATCGATGGTTCCTCGAAAATAGAAAGAACGAGAAATCCCCTAAGGTGAGTTCAAGAGACGACAGGAAGATGACTACCACTGATTTCGATTCAAAATGGCTAGGTCGTGCCTTAGAAATCTGCTTGGAAATCCTCCAACTGGAACAAGAGGTTCCGGTCAGCAACCGCATTCCTACGAACAAAATCTGCGACGTTATTGACCTCTCAGTGGGTGAAGAACGTCACTCTCTTGATCAAGTCTTCGATGACCTATCAAAAATCGCGACGATGACACCGCGCACCACGTCTCGCAGATTCTTCAATCAGATGTTCGGTGGCCGCGACCCCGTCGGTGTGGCTGCAGAAATTCTGACCACCATTCTCAACACTTCGATGTACACCTACAAGGTGGCTGGCATCAACGCCCACATTGAGGACCTACTCATCAAAGCTCTGGCTCGACGCATTGGCTTCGATGATGGTGAGGGCATTTTTTGTCCAGGCGGATCGATTTCTAACCTACTCTCGGTGGTCTTGGCCAGAGACAATGCCCCACCTCAAGACGCGCTTGATCAGTTCAAGCTCTATACGTCTGAGCTTTGCCACTACTCAATCCGCAAGAATGCTGGCGTTACCGGTATTGGGAAGGACAATGTCAGAAAGATTGCGACCGATGAGCGTGGTCGGATGAAACCGAAAGCCTTGCTCGCCGCGATCGAAGAGGACCTAGCCTCGGGCGCTCGCCCGATGATGATCAACGCGACCAGCGGCACAACAGTTTTGGCAGCGTTCGATCCACTCCGAGAAATCGCCACGATCGCCGAACGATTCGGAGTCTGGCTCCACGTGGATGGCGCCCTCGGCGGTGCCATGCTCTTCTCTCAGAAATACCGCGGGCTTTTGGACGGCATCGAGTTGGCGCATTCGGTTTCTTGGAATCCACACAAACTTATGGGAGTGCCTCTTTCTTGCTCTGCTCTGCTGGTGAGAAACAAGGGAAATCTGCATCAAAGTTTGGCCGAGGAAGCCGACTATCTCTTCCAATCCGACGAGACCCCTTCCTTGGACCACGGCCCCATCTCACTTCAGTGTGGCAGGCGCAATGATGCCCTCAAGTTCTGGGCGACATGGCGTCAGCATGGTGCTATCGGGCTCGGAAAACGGGTCGACTATCTCATGGATTTGGCGCAGTACATGGCAAGAGCGATTGCCGCATCGGCGCAGCTCACCCTTGTCAAGACGCCCGAATCTGTGAACGTTTGCTTGAGCCATGAGGCTGCCCCGGCGAACTGGGTTTGCAAGCAATTGGAGCAGCAACAATTAGCTCTCGTGGGACATGCTTTGGTAGCAGGCAAGAACATCATTCGCGTGCCCCTGGTCAATCCAGAGATGAAAAAAGAGGACATCCACGTGCTTCTTGATGCCATCGAGTCCGTGGGCAACTCCTGGGAACCTCTGGCCTCCAATTCGTGACATCATCGTCACAACCGTACACACAAGTTAGAGATACCCCGCCGTCATGCCAACGACGGGGCTCAACCGCTTCGCCTAAGGCTTCCATCGAGGCAAGCGCCCCTTTGTCCAAGGTGCATTTGCTGCTTCCAGCTTCTTTTGCAAGGCCGGAATATCTTCTTAAACAATCATCTTCAATACTGGATAGACTTCGGCAAACTGAGCCTTAGCTTGGTTGTAGCAAGTAACCCAAGTTCCCGTTGGCGCCGAGGTCACTCTTCCTAGGCCGCGAAAGGCCGTGCTGATACGTGAGGAGATCGAGATGGGTGTTGGAGCACTTCTCTTGCGCTTCGTTGAATCGCCACTCATCTCTTGTCGAATGTCCTTGAGTTTGAGGCGCAAGCGCTCGTGTTCTTTCAGCAGCGCTTGATCAACTCTAGGGCCAGCCACAATCGCGGCACGCAGGGACTCCATGAGCTTCTCCGAATCTCCCAACACCGACGATGCCGCCGAGATAACGCGGGACAAAGAAGCCGCTTTGTTGTAAAATGCCAAAGTGGCTTTTCGGTCAGGGTCGGTAAACGTCGCGAGGTCCAGCGGCACGACCTCGAAGGAGGTGGGCTGCCCAATGGCTTTGGCCAAACCATTTTCTACAACAGAAATCTGAACACTGTAGGTCCCGGGAAGTGCCAGGGGACCACCACCTCTGCGTGCAGATGTCGGGCTTGCATAACGCAAGTCCCATGTCGATTCATGGACTCCCTTAGAGGCTGCCTGTTTGAGACGGCGAACAACTACACCCGCGTCGTCCGTGATGGTCAAAAGCACATAGGACGGTGCTTCGCGATCTTCTTTCGCCAGATCATCCCAACTTGGATAGTAGTCTGCGTCCTTTTCTTTCTTCTTGCGCGCGCTCTTGGCTTTCTTGGGAGCGTCCTTGAGCCACCATGTGAATGAGGCACCGAAAGCTGGGTTTTTCGAACGAAAGAAACTCGCACCTTGGGAACCCCGCCCCTTAGAAGTACGAACATAGCGCAACGCAGGCTTGACCGGGAATACCACGGCGTCTTTCTCGGTCAAGGTGCGATGTCTCAGGGCCGAGTAATTGTCAAGAACGTAGAAACCTCGACCAAAAGTGGCAAGGACCAAGTCGTTCTCACGTCTTTGAATTTCAATGTCGCGAACAGCGATCGTGGGCATGCCGCTTAGTTTTTGCCACTTCGCACCGCCATTGACGGTTACGTGAGCACCGAATTCGGTACCAACGAAGAGCAAGTTGGCATCAACGTGATCTTCCGCCATGGCATAGCAAACATCGCGCTCAGGCAAATCGCCAGCAATGTCAGTCCAGGTCTTACCCTGGTCAAGGCTCTTCAAGATGTAGGGTTTGAAGTCGCCGTTCTTGTGGTTGTCAAAGCAGGCGTAAACAACATTGGCATCATGCAATGATGCAACGATTGAGTTCACATAGGTGTTTTTCGGCACTGCGCCGAAGGAATCAAACTTTTGCCAAGTCGCACCACCGTTGTTTGTGACTTGAATCAAACCGTCATCCGTTCCGACATAGATAAGACCTTCCTTCAGTGGGGATTCACTCAAGGCGATAATTGTGCCATAGGGCGACGTCGACTTGTTTTTGGAAACGGCTCCAACTTTTTGAATCTTCCCCATGATTTTGAGTCGGTTTCGGTCCACGTTTCGCGTCAGGTCACCACTGATTGGATGCCAAGACTCACCTCGATCGTCAGATCGATAGACTCGTTGTGAACAATAGTAGATGCGCTTGTGATCATGAGGACTGATGAGCAGAGCGGAATCCCAATTCCAACGGGCTGGATCCTCCCCAGGCGCCTCCTTTGGTTTGATATCCAGCGATTCACCGCTTTTCCTATCGTGCCGCACCAAACCACCGTATTGCCATTGGCTATAGACGATATTGGGGTCTGTAGGATCAACGGCAGGCTCAAAACCATCGCCGCCGACAGTCACAAACCAATCCTCGTTCAAGATTCCTTCCGATCGAATTGTCGCGATCGGCCCACCAAGAGTGTTGTTGTCTTGGGTGCCACCGTAGACGTTGTAGAAAGGAGCTGCGTTGTCGAGCGCAAGCTTGTAGAACTGCGTCACCGGGAGATTGGGCTTGTAGTGCCAGTTGGCGGCATGATCCCAGGTCTCATAGATACCACCATCACAACCGATGAGAAGATGCTTCGTGTTCTTCGGATCAATCCAAAGTGCATGATTGTCTACATGCTTGCCTCGACCAGGCATCGACTTCATGGTCTTGCCACCATCGACACTCATGTGAAGTCGTGTGTCAAGAGCATAGAAGCAGTCGGCGTCGACAGGGTCGGCGATGAGTTCGTTGTAGTATTGGGGGCTCGACGTCATGTAGCTTGATCGTTTGGACCATGATTCACCGCGATTCGTTGACCGATAGATACCACCGCCTCCTTGGGCTTCAACAATGGCATAGATGATCTCCGGGTTGGCTGGTGAAACAGTCAAACCGATGCGGCCCTTATCCCCACCCGGAAGACCTTTATTGATCTTGCGCCAACTCTCGCCACCGTCTTCGGACTTGTAGACTCCAGATTCAGGCCCACCATTGATGAGAGTCCAAACGCGACGGCGGCGCTGATAGGCACTTGCGTAAAGGACATTGGGATTGCGAGGGTCCATATGAACCTCATTGATGCCAGTATCGTCGCTCACATGCAAAATGCGCTTCCACGTAGTGCCGCCATCTGTTGTGCGGTAGAGTCCGCGCTCGCCGCCACTCTTCCAAAGTGGGCCTTGGGCGGCAACATAGACTGTGTTTGAGTCATCGGGGTGGACGACGATCATGCCGATGTGTTCTGAATCGCCGAGGCCAACGTTCTTCCAATTCTTGCCACCGTCCTGGGAACGATACACACCGTCTCCCCAATTAACACTTCGCTGAGAGTTGTTCTCCCCGGTACCTACCCAAATGACGTTGTGATTATTGGGATCCATGGTGATGCAACCAATGGAGTACGACTTTTGCGAATCGAAAACTGGTTTGTATGTCGTACCCGCGTTTGTGGTCTTCCACACCCCACCTGAACAAACGGCCACATAGTACTCGGAAGGATTGTCAGGGTTGACGGCAAAGTCGCCGATTCGACCTGAGTTGATTGCCGGCCCAATCGCCCTCAACTTCATGGAGGAGAGCATACCCTTGGGGAATGGCGATTTTTCCTCTTTTTTGGTCTCCTCCTTCTTTGAGTCATCTTGGGCAAAGGACGGAACCCAAGCCCCCAGAGCCAAAACCAAACAAAGAAAACACGATTGCAGCAGCGCCGCGCCTCTATATCGATCTGTCATCATACTTGCAGTCCTAGTTCTGTTGTGGTCGACAACCGACTCGCCATGTCGTTCCATGGTTGTGGGCGGATGGTAAGTCGAGACGAACACGACGTCAATTGCACACGCCTGCGGTGTCCGCCGGAGAACGGCAATTCTTCCCCTTTCCCCTCGCTCCATTGTTGGCACAACATTGGTCGTGGACAGCTTCCTCCTCAAGGATTAAGTTTGATGCACTGGTCGATCACGAGAAATCGGAGCATGGCACATGCGTTCAATCAAACTTTCGATATCTGTCCTCTTAGCAATCGCATCCCTCACATTGGCTCAACGCCCACCGACTCCAGGTCCGGCGAACTATCCAGACATCGCCGCTCATGTGGGAGATGGAGTCCATTGGCTTACACAGGATCCAGTGATCTTAGCCGAAGGCCGCAATCGTCTTGAAGTGAGAAAAAGCAAAGCACTCCACGCTGACTTTGATCGACAAGCAGCGCTTGAGTCTGCCTTCAAAGAAGCGAAAACAAGAAACCGTCTCGTCCTGCTCTATGTTCCCCGTATCCTCACCGGGAAGAGAGGAAGACAAGCCTACCGCCCGGCCATCCTTGACAACTATATGAAGAGCGTTCATTTCAGCGCTCCCGCCGCCGTCGACTTGATCAATCGCAAGTTCGTTCCCTTGAGGCTCATATGCGATGAGAAACTCGGGAAGATTCTGAAGGTCTCAGCTCCTGAGACATTGGAGCCTGCTATTTTCTTCCTGAAGCCCGATGGCACGATCGTCAAGAAGATCGACCAGTTTCGCTCTTTCAATAGCGCATGGTTCGAACAACTTTTAGCTACAGTTCTCGGGCAGAACCCAGAATTTGCCGGCAAGTCGAAGACATTGTCGAGCACTTTAGAGAAGTATAAAAGGAAAGAGGCAAGCGCCCTTGAGTTGGCCCAAGAGTACCTTCGTGACAAAGACCCCGAAACGCTTCGGGTCATTAAACAGCTTGAAGAAACAGCCCAACTTTCTGAAGGCGAGGCGCTCAAGCTCTCAATCTTGAAAATCACATCGTTAAGAAGGGCAGGCCAACTTAGAGAAGCGCAAGTTGAGTTGGAGAAAATTAAGGACGCTTGCTTAAAGAAAGACCCAGCGAAGAGGCGGCGCAACCCCACCCCCATCGAATCGAGCTTTCACTGCGAACAAGGTCGCCTCTTACTGCTCATGGGTAAGACGGATGCTGCTGCCCGAGAATTGTCTCGAGTTGCCCGTGGCTCAAGACGAGCAGAAGCGCAATATCATCT
>JAJRYU010000729.1 GCA_024275615.1 Planctomycetota bacterium | reverse complement strand
AATCATGTTGCTGCCATCGAAGGAAACGCGGGCAAGCCGATCTATCAGATGTCGAAGTGGTGGGCACGGCGGCGGTCAAGCGTCTTTCGGTCGATGCTTATTGCTGCGGCCACCAAGGCTCCTGACGATCCCGCCGAAGCGGCCAAGCTGGTTTGGGATTCGTACTACGGCAACCACCAGAAGAACGAAGCATTTCGCAAGCTGAAAGTGGCCGACATCTTCATGGGCGGCGGCACGACGATTGTCGAGGGCAGCCGTCTTGGAATGCAGATGTACGGCAACGATCTCAATCCGGTTGCTTGGCTGGTCGTCAAGAATGAGCTGGCTCAGGTTGATCCCGAAGAAGTCCAAAAGCTGCTCGACGAAATCGAAGCCGAAGTCAAACCGCAAATCATGCCGTTCTATGCCTGCGATTGTCCGCGAGGACACAAAGGCAAATGGACACACAAGTCGACTGGTGAAGTCGAGGAGGACGACTTCGATCCGCTATCGCTCACACCCGAACAACGGCCAGAGTACGAGTACGAAGGGCCGGAGGTCATCTACACGTTTTGGGCCAAGCACGGGCCTTGCCAGTCCACCGAGTGCAACCATCGCACACCAATCATGTCGACGCCCGTAGTCGCGGTAAAGAAGCTGACGGTGAAGGCGTGGGAGGATCGGGAATGCAAGTCATGCGGCGAGACGTTTGACATCGAGCAGAAGGAAGCCCGGATGGCTCCAGCAGCGATGCTGGTCGTTGCGGAAACGGAGAAACCCTACGCCCTGATGGATGACGATGGACGCTACGCATGTCCTCATTGCAGCCATGAAAATCAGGACGAAAAGGCAGCCGCCGAGGGCAAGTCGGCGTCGCTTGGCAAATCAAAGAACAAGAAGATTGAATTGACGTTGCTCATTCATCCGGATTGGCTGAAAGGATCGCCGGGCAAAGATGCTGATGGAAATTGGTTTGGTGGAAGCGTTACGGACTCGGCTGAAGCCACGGCGGCTTGGAACGAAGAGCGGGCCAAGACGTTGAAGCTCATTGAGGTTCGCGGAAAACTCCCAGAGCAGATCGTTTGCCCGGATACTGGTAAAGAACTCTCTACAGGAAAGGAAGGAGGGACAATAACGAAGCGATCTACGTTTGCTTGCCAAGAAAAAACATGCGGAAAAGAGCAGGATGTACTCGCTGCGATCAGGGAATCTGGAAGAACTGGCCCGGCTGCTGCTTACGTTATCCAAGGGAGTTGCCCTTGGTGTAAAGAAGACAAACAACCCTATTCAGGTCGGTTTTTCAAATGTGCGGACACAAATTCGCTGAATTCCGCTACCGAGGAATGGTTGATGCGCCGAGACCGAGATTTTATTGACTATTACCCGACATCAGAACTTCCATATGGATTTATGACACACCACCTTAATGGAGGAATCCCGAACCATGGGTTTACTCATTGGTGGACGATGTTCAATCCGCGTCAGTTGTTGATTCATACGCAACTTCTCCGAACGATTATAGATGGGGGAGAAGTCTCAAACGAACTCAGAGAAATGTTGCTGGGTGCATTTCAGCAGTATCTTCGCAACCAGAATATGTTCTGTTTTTGGGATAGAGAATACGACAAGCTTGTCCCGATGATGAGCAACAACAATTTTCATCCAAAATCGACGATGGTTGAAAACTCGGTCTTCCCAAACCTTGGGCGTGGCAACTGGCAATCCGCAACGTCAGCAATGTTAAAGGGGATTGAGTGGGCACAATCACCTTGGGAAATCGTATCACTTGCCGACTTAGCAGTTGTTGCACCATCTGTCGCCGACAGCTTGACAGGAAAAAGCGAAAAGGCTCAACCAGACGATCCTGTTCTGAATCGAATTGATCTTGCTTGCCATTCGTCTTCAGATTTGGCAGCCATTGATGATGAAGCTTTGGATTTAGTGATTACCGATCCACCTTTCGGTGGCTTGTTGCATTATTCGGAACTTGCGGACTTTTTCTACGTTTGGCTCCGGCTTGCATTGAAGAACGAGCATCCAGAGATATT